>JAOUIN010000207.1 GCA_029883965.1 Betaproteobacteria bacterium | reverse complement strand
GTAAGTCCCGGGTCGCCCCTGAATGTGCGGCGATAACCGATGGCGACCAGCAGTGTGACGCCGGCGGCGACTACGGCAAGCAGAACCTCATCGCCGAGGATGACGCTTACCGCACCGAGCAGTGCTACCACCGCAAAGGTGCGCATGCCGGCGACGGCACGCTGCGGGCCCTCGCCCTTGCGCCTCTCGCGCTCGATGCCGATCAGCAGACCGATGCCGAGCGCGATGGCAATCCGGTACCAGTTCTGTTCGTCGACCGACATCCGCGCCTAATCAACCTGCACGCGGAAGCGGCCGCCGCCGACAGCGGAGTCCTGCAAAAGACGACCGGGGTGACGCGTGCAGCGGGTGACCGTGGTTGCAGTTCAGCGGCTGCTCCTGTGCGGACAGTTGGTCCTGGTGCAGTCAGCATAGATGTGCAGCGAGTGATCGTGGATGCGGAAACCCCGGTCTTTGGCCACCTTCTCCTGCCGTTTCTCGATTTCGGCGTCGTAAAACTCCTCGACGTGGCCGCATTGCACGCACACCAGATGGTCGTGATGGCCGCCTTCGTTGAGTTCGTAGACGGCCTTGCCCGATTCGAAATGATGACGGGTCAGCAAACCCGCCTGCTCGAATTGCGTCAGTACGCGATAGACCGTGGCCAGTCCGGTGTCGGTGCCTTCATCAACCAGCTTTTTGTACACATCCTCGGCCGAGAGGTGGCGGATGTCGCTCTTCTCGAACAATTCGAGGATGCGCAGCCGCGGCAGCGTGGCCTTGAGTCCGATGGTTTTCAGGTCGTCCGGAGAACTCATCGCTGTTCCTGTCGGGAGGGGACGCTCATTGGGCGGGCAGCGCTCATGAGGGGCAATCTCGGCTATGATACCAACAAAGTTTGCGCTTGCATTCCGTGTGCGGGTTGAGTCCGGCCCCACTGCATTTTTGACGAATCCGATATGAAGAAAATTCTGATCACGACGTTGCTGCTGGCGGGCTGCGGAAACATACCCGTGGTGCCGCCATTGCTGACGCCGTACAAGATCGACATCCAGCAGGGCAACTACATCACGCAGGACATGATTGCGAAACTGAAGCCCGGCATGTCGCGCAGTCAGGTGCGGTTTGCGCTGGGCACCCCGCTGATCGTTGATCCGTTCCGCACCGACCGCTGGGACTATGTGTACACGCTGTACAAGGGCGGGAAACTGGTCGAGCAGCGCACGGTGACGGTGGTTTTCAAGGACGAGCAGCTCCTGCGCATAGACGGCGATGTGGTTGCCGGCAGCAATGCTCCAGCGCCGGACAAGAAGGCGGATGTGACGACACCGGAGAAAAAATGAGCAAGGAAAAGCCGACGCGAATCGCGATTGCAGGCAGTAGCGGGCGCATGGGGCGCATGCTGCTGGAGGCTGTTGCGAATGACGGGAGCACGGTGCTTGCTGCAGCACTTGAGCTCGCGGGCAATCCCCAGGTCGGGCGGGATGCCGGAGAACTTACCGGCGCACCCTGTGGCGTGCTGATCAGCGATGACCCGGAAAAGGCATTGTCGGGTTGTGATGTGCTGATCGATTTCACGCGGCCCGAAGGCACGTTGCAACATGTCGCCGTGTGCCGGAAACTCAAGGTGCGCATGGTCATCGGCACGACCGGATTTGATGATGCGGGCAAGCAGGCGATTGCCGCTGCCGCGCGCGAAATCGGCATCGTGTTTGCGCCGAACATGAGCGTGGGCGTCAATGTGACGCTGAAGCTGCTCGAAACGGCGGCAAAGGCGCTGGGGCAGGACCACGATATAGAGATCATCGAGGCCCATCACCGCCACAAGGTCGATGCGCCGTCGGGCACAGCGCTGAAAATGGGCGAGGTCATCGCCGGCGCGCTGGGCCGCAATCTCAAGGATTGCGGCGTGTTTGCCCGCGAAGGCGTTACCGGCGAGCGCAAGGCCGGGACCATCGGATTTGCCACGATCCGCGGCGGCGACATCGTCGGCGACCATACCGCGATGTTTGCCGGCAGCGGCGAGCGCGTCGAGATTACGCACCGGTCGAACAGCCGGGCGACGTACGCGCAGGGTGCGCTGCGCGCCGCACAATTCCTGATGGCCAGACCGCAGGGCCTGCACGATATGTGGGATGTGCTGGGGCTTAAATAAAACGTTTAAAAACAATATGTTAATTATTTCCGTCCGGTTGCGCCTGATTGTGATGCTGTTGCTGGCAACGTCCGCCGGGCAGGCAGTGGCGGCTGACATTTCGGTGCGCAACCTGAGCTACCGCAACGGCGATGTGGAAGTCGATGCGAAGCTTTATCTGCCTGCCGCCGGAAAGGCGCCGCATCCCGCAGTCCTGTATGTGCATGCGCGCCGCGGCTGGGACGCCGAAGCCGACGGCCAGGTGCGCCGCATTGCCTCGCGCGGCATCGCAGTCATTGCACCCGACTACCACAGCCCGCGATTCATCGATCGCTGGCCGATTGCGCACGATCCGGCGACCGAGAAAGACGTCGAACTCGCCATCGACGCATTGAAAAAAATTCCCGACGTGCGTTCCGACCGGATTTGCGTGGTCGGGTTTTCGCGCGGCGGTTACCACGCGATACTGCTGGCCGCACGGCGCGCGGAAGTGGCCTGTGTGGTCACGTACTACGGGCACATGGTGAACCCGAATGCGCCCGAACCGGTGCAGGTCTACCGTTATGCGCCCGAGATTGAAAAAATCAACGTGCCGGTGATGTTTGTGGTCGGCGAAGAAGAGCAGGAACTGCGCCGCACGGGTATCCGCCGTGCGTATTACGCGCTGCTCAAGCGCGGTGTGCCGGTGGAGATGCTGATGTATCCGCATGCGCGCCGGGCGTTCGATTTTCGCCAGGACCAGCGCGACGAGGAGAAACTTGCGACGGAAGACGCGGCGCGGCGTGCAGCGGCATTCATCAAGCAGGCGTTAAGTCGTTGATTTGCCATCGCCCGCGCTGGCAGCGTTTGTCGTAAACAGGTCGCTCGCGTATAATCCTGAGCTCAGAAACAGCGGGACGGGCTGAAACCCGTCCCGCTTGTCGTATCAAACCCAATAAAATCAGGAGCTTGTTGTGTCCTCGCGTACGCCCGCCATTCTTGTACTGAAGGATGGCACGGTATTTCGCGGCTCCGCGATCGGCGCCGAGGGTATCGTTGCCGGTGAAGTCGTCTTCAATACGGCGATGACCGGCTACCAGGAAATCCTTACCGATCCCTCGTATTGCCGGCAGATTGTTACGCTGACCTATCCCCACATCGGCAACACCGGCACCAACGCCGAGGACGTTGAATCCGGCAAGGTGCAGGCCGCCGGCCTCGTGATCCGCGATCTGCCGTTGCTGTCCTCGAATTTCCGTGAGACCCGCACGCTGGGCGATTATCTGCGCGACGAGAACATCGTCGCCATTGCCGATATCGACACGCGCAGGCTGACGCGCCTGTTGCGCGACCAGGGCGCGCAGGACGGTTGCATCATGGCGGGAAAGATCGACGAGAAGGTTGCGTTGAAAGCGGCAAAAGAATTTCCCGGGCTGGTCGGCATGGATCTGGCGAAAGTGGTGTCCTGCGACAAATCCTATGAAACCGATGAAACCGTCTGGTCTCTGGGCAAAGGCTACGGCAAACGCGGCGATGCGCGCTTTCACGTCATTGCCTACGATTTCGGCGTCAAACGCAACATCCTGCGCATGCTCGCCGCGCGCGGCTGCCGGCTGACCGTGGTGCCGGCACAGACTTCCGCGGCCGATGTGCTGAAAATGAAACCCGACGGCGTGTTCCTGTCGAACGGCCCGGGTGATCCGGAGCCCTGTGACTACGCGATCCGCGCGATCCGTGATCTGCTTGCCGCCGGTGTGCCGCTGTTCGGCATCTGCCTGGGCCATCAGCTGCTGGCGCTGGCCTGCGGCGCGAAGACGCTGAAAATGAAGTTCGGCCATCACGGCGCCAACCACCCGGTGCAGGATCTGGAGTCGAAGCGGGTGATGATCACCAGTCAGAATCACGGCTTTGCGGTGGACGCGGCGACGCTGCCCTCCAGCGCGCGGGTTACCCATGTGTCGCTGTTCGACGGCAGCCTGCAGGGCTTTGCACTGACCGACAAGCCGGCGTTCTGCTTTCAGGGCCACCCGGAAGCGAGTCCGGGGCCGCACGATGTCGATTACCTGTTTGACAGGTTCGTGAAAATGATGGAGGGCGGCGGTTCACGTCCGACACAAAATGCCTAAAAGAACCGACATCAAGAGTGTCCTGATCATCGGCGCCGGCCCCATCATCATCGGCCAGGCCTGCGAGTTCGACTATTCCGGTGCGCAGGCCTGCAAGGCGCTGCGCGAAGAGGGGTATCGCGTCATCCTGGTGAACTCCAATCCGGCGACCATCATGACCG
>JAOUIN010000206.1 GCA_029883965.1 Betaproteobacteria bacterium | reverse complement strand
CGAGGGGCGCATCGCCGAGGTGGAAGGCAAAATATCGAACGCGCAGATCATCGATCCGGCGACCATCGATGCCGACGGCCGCTGCGTGTTCGGCGCGACCATCGATCTGGAGGACATCAGCGGCGGCGGCAAGGTGACGTACCAGATCGTCGGTGACGACGAGGCCGACATCAAGGAAGGCAAGATATCAATCAGTTCACCGATTGCGCGGGCGCTGATCGGCAAGTACGCAGGCGATGTGGCCGAAGTGCAGGCGCCGGGCGGCGTGCGCGAGTATGAAGTTCTGGACGTCAAATACGCCTAGAGCCACTGCCCCGGCCGGCAGTCAGGTTGCCTGGAAACTTCGCTTGGTGCGGTGCGGACCTTTTTTGACACGCGGACCGGTTGCCTTTTTTTTGGCGCCTGCCAGTCCGGCTTCCTTGGATAAGCGCGATTTCGGCGCCGGTGCATCATCCGGCCGCGGTCTGTAGACCACCAGGATTTTGCCGATATGCTGTACCGGGGTCGCGTCGAGTTGCGTACAGATGGCGTCGATCAGTGACGCCCGGGCATTGCGGTCGTCACCGAGCACGCGAATCTTGATCAGCTCGTGACTTTTCAGGGCGAGATCGATTTCACGGATGACCGGAGGCGTCAGACCGGCGTCGCCGACCATGACCACCGGATGCAGATGATGCGCGCGGGCCTTGAACCCGCGACGCTGGACAGGAGTCAGATTGATCATGCAGGCAGTCTAAACAATGGCTCGCAACAAGACCAGCAAAGCGTGGATGCACGAGCATGTAAACGACCCCTATGTGAAGCGCGCACAGGCGGAGGGCATGCGTTCGCGCGCGGCCTACAAGCTTGAGCAACTGGCTGAACGCGACAAGCTGCTGAAGCCGGGCATGGTGGTGGTCGATCTCGGTGCCGCGCCGGGCGGCTGGTCACAGGTCGCCGGACGCGCGGTAGGTCCTGCGGGGCGCGTAGTGGCGGTGGACCTGCTGGAAATGGCGCCGGTTGCCGGCGTGACGTTTATCCACGGCGATTTCAGCGAGGATGACGTGCTGGCCGACGTTGAAAAAGCGGTCGGTAGCGGCGGTGTCGACCTTGTGCTTTCCGATATGGCACCCAATATCAGCGGTGTGGCTGGCGTCGACCAGGCGCGCAGTGTCGGTCTGGCTGAACTGGCGCTGGACTTTGCTGTCAACCACCTGAAACCTCAGGGAAACTTTCTGGTCAAAGTATTCCAGGGATCGGGGTTTGATGCGCTGGTGGCTGATATCCGGCGGAAGTTTGTCCAGGTCATGATCCGGAAGCCCGAGGCGTCACGTAGCCGGTCAAATGAAGTCTATGTTGTGGGCAAAGGGCGCAAGGCGGGCAAATGACTGCTTTTTGCCGCTTTTCTGCTGCGGTACAGAGGGAAAAAGTCTAGAATTGAAGCACTTAGGATCGGCACGACCCCTACGGGTCGGGCGCAACGAGGAGTCACTTTGAACAATTTGATGAAAAACATGGCGATCTGGCTGGTCATCGCGCTGGTTTTGATGACGGTATTTAACCAGTTCAATGTGCGGCAGACTACGCAGAAAGCAATGGAGTATTCCCAGTTCATCGACGAGGTGAAACAGGGGAAGATCGCCAAGGTCACGATCGAGGGCCGCGTCGTCAAAGGTGTGAAATCCACCGGCGAAAAATTTACCACTTACGCGCCGTCCGATATCTGGATGGTGACCGATCTGCTGAAGAACGGTGTCATCGTCGAGGCCAAGCCCGAGGAAGAGCCTTCGCTGCTGATGAATATCTTCGTGTCGTGGTTCCCGATGCTGCTGCTGATCGGCGTGTGGGTATTCTTCATGCGTCAGATGCAGGGCGGCGGCCGCGGCGGCGCGTTTTCGTTCGGGAAAAGCAAGGCGCGACTGCTCGACGAAAACAACAACACGGTCACCTTCGCCGACGTTGCAGGGTGCGAGGAAGCCAAGGAGGAAGTGTCGGAGCTGGTGGAATTCCTGCGCGACCCGTCGAGATTCCAGAAGCTCGGCGGACGCATTCCGCGCGGGGTGTTGATGGTGGGCAATCCCGGCACCGGCAAGACGCTGCTGGCGCGCGCGATTGCCGGCGAAGCGAAAGTGCCGTTTTTCTCGATTTCGGGTTCGGATTTCGTTGAGATGTTTGTCGGCGTGGGTGCGGCTCGCGTACGCGACATGTTCGAGAACGCCAAGAAGCATGCGCCGTGTATCGTGTTCATTGACGAGATCGACGCGGTCGGCCGGCAGCGCGGCGCCGGACTCGGCGGCGGCAACGACGAGCGTGAACAGACGCTGAACCAGCTGCTGGTGGAAATGGACGGATTCGAGGCGAATTCCGGCGTCATCATCATTGCCGCGACCAACCGGCCCGACGTGCTTGACCCCGCGTTGATGCGTCCGGGCCGCTTTGACCGCCAGGTAGTGGTGCCGCTGCCGGACATCCGCGGCCGTGAACAGATTCTGCTGGTGCACATGCGCAAGGTGCCGATCGCGCCCGACGTCAAAGCCGACATCATCGGCCGCGGCACGCCGGGATTTTCCGGCGCCGATCTGGCCAACCTGGTCAACGAGGCGGCATTGTTCGCTGCGCGCGGCAACAAGCGGCTGGTCGACATGGACGACTTCGAGCGCGCCAAGGATAAAATCATCATGGGCGCGGAGCGTCGTTCCATGGTGATGCCGGAGCATGAGCGCAGGAACACGGCTTACCATGAAGCCGGTCATGCGCTGGTGGCGCGGCGCCTGTCGAGGACCGATCCGGTGCACAAGGTCACCATCATTCCGCGCGGCCGCGCGCTGGGTGTGACCATGCAGCTGCCGACCGAAGACCGTTACAGCATGGACCGCGAGCAGATTCTGCAGAACATAGCGGTGTTGTTTGGCGGGCGCATTGCCGAGGAAGTGTTCATGGGGCAGATGACCACCGGTGCCTCGAATGACTTCGAGCGTGCCACGGAGATGGCGCGCAACATGGTGACGCGCTGGGGCATGAGCGACAGCCTGGGAACCATGGTTTATGGCGAGAACGAAGGCGAGGTGTTCCTCGGCCGTTCGATCACCACGCACAAGAATGTATCGGAAGAGACCATGCGCCAGGTCGATGCCGAGATCCGCCGAATCATCGACCAGCAGTATGCGCTGGCGCGCAAGCTGATCGAGGAAGACCGCGACAAAGTCGAGGCCATGGCGAAGGCGCTGCTGGAATGGGAAACCATAGACGCAGACCAGATTGCCGACATCATGGAAGGGCGTCCGCCGCGGCCGCCCAAGCCGGTATCGGCGCCGGCACCCAAGCCGCCGAAGGACAGTGCGCCGCCGGGCGCACCGGTGACCGACAAACCGGCAGCTGAGGCCTGATCGTGTCGTGAAGGGCGTATGCGTGCAGGTTGCCGGGTAACGCTGCCGGTTCCTGCCCGTTCGCATTCGTCTTTCCCTTTCCTCCATGAAGTTCCTCCATTGCGGAAAATTCAGGCTTGCGCTGGATCGTCCGCTGCTCATGGGCGTGATCAACATCACGCCCGATTCTTTTTCTGACGGCGGAAATTTTGCACGTACCGATGCCGCCGTTACGCACGCGCGGCGTCTGGTCGACGAGGGTGCCGACCTCATTGATATCGGCGGCGAGTCGACGCGTCCGGGTGCGGCGGCGGTAACGCTCGAGGAGGAGCGCCGGCGGGTGCTGCCGGTGCTCGAGGCACTTGCCGGCTGCAATGTGCCGGTGTCGGTCGATACCCAGAAGCCTGAACTGATGCGTGAGGCTGTCGCTGCGGGCGCGCACATGATCAACGATGTCAACGGTTTTGAGGCCGACGGCGCGGTTGCTGCCGTCGCCGGCAGCGAATGTGCGATCTGCATCATGCACAAGCAGGGCAGCCCGCAGACCATGCAGGGCGCGCCGGCGTATCGCGATGTCGTGGGTGAAGTGCGCGATTACCTGGCTGCACGCATCGCTGTGGCGCAGGCGGCAGGTATCACGCAGGCGCGTATCGTCGCGGATCCCGGATTTGGGTTCGGCAAGACCCTGGCCCACAATCTCGAACTGCTGCGCGGCCTCGACCGGCTGGCGCCGCCCGCGATACCAGTGCTGGCCGGACTTTCACGCAAATCGATGATCGGCGCGATCACCGGGCGCGATGTGGAAGGCAGGATTTTCGGCAGTGTCGCTGCAGCGCTGATCGCGGTGCAGCGCGGTGCGGCCATCGTGCGGGTGCACGACGTCGCGGCGACGCGCGATGTGCTGGCCGTGTGGCAGGCCGTCTCCGGGAAAACATGAGTTGCGCGTGATGGCAGGCTGTTGTTTACTGAGGGCGGCCCGCTGTTTACCATCCGAGGACGTGGCTGCAGAAACCAAAACAACATCAATATAAGAATGGGTAATTAGGGC
>JAOUIN010000022.1 GCA_029883965.1 Betaproteobacteria bacterium | reverse complement strand
CGGCAGACAGAAGCTGCCACGCCCGATGCTGCGCAGTGACAACCTTGATTTCAGTTTCAGCGGCCTCAAAACTGCTGTGCTTACAGCCGTCCGCAGCCAGCAACTGACCACACAGGGCCGCGCAGATCTGGCCGCGGAACTGCAGGCGGCCATTGTCGACGTGCTCGTTGCCAAAGCCCTCGCGGCAGTGGAGCAGACCGGCCAGTCACGGCTGGTGGTTGCCGGCGGCGTCGGCGCAAACTGCCTGCTGCGTACGCAACTGACCGCGGCGGCGCAGCGGCTGGGCTGCACCGTGTTCTATCCGCCGCTCGAATTCTGTACGGACAACGGCGCCATGATCGCGTTTGCCGGCGCGCTGCGCCTGCAACAAAGCAGCGGTTCAGCGTCTCCGACGCAGGGCTTTACCGTACGCCCGCGCTGGGAACTGGCCAGCCTCTCAGCCGACTGATTCCGGCGGATAAAATCCGACTGACTAGACTTCGGCTTTCGCGCCCAGCTTGCGTTCCCTGCCGGCCAGCAGATTGCCGATGTTGGTGCGATGGCGCCAGATCAGCAGCGCCGACACCACCGCGACAGCGCTGAAAAACGGGTGCGCTACATTGAACAGTATCAATGTGAAAAAAACAGCGAATACCGCCGAAATCAACGCCGCCAGCGACGAGTAGCGGAAAAAAACAGCGATCGTGATCCAGGTCGCCACTGTGCCCAGCGCGAGCCACGGACTCAGACCGAGCAACACGCCCAGCGCGGTGGCCACACCCTTGCCGCCGCGAAACCGGTGGAACACCGGATACATATGACCGAGGATCACCGCAACCGCGGCAAGCGCCATCGCCAGTTCCGTTCCGGTCGCAACCCATTGCCCGGCGAGAAACACCGCGAGCCAGCCTTTGAAGCTGTCACCGAGCAGCGTTAGCACCGCCGCCGACTTGCGCCCGCTGCGCAATACATTGGTGGCGCCCGGATTGCCCGAACCATACTCTCGCGGATCAGGCAGCCGGTAAGCGCGGCTTACGACGACGGCAAATGAAACCGAACCGATCAGGTAAGCAAGCACGACAACCATCGACAGCATCAAATTATTTTCCCCCGAAACCATCACCCGAACCGGCCGCGACTTTGCCCGCAGCGAGCCCTGGGCGGCCTGCTAGAATGGCGCCGGCCATTCTAGCGCAAGTCATACTGCCACTTTTCCCCACATGGACATCATCTTCATCCGCGAGCTGCGCATCCAGACCCGGATCGGCATTTACGACTGGGAGAAACAGGCGCCGCAAACCGTACAGCTGGACCTGGAAATCGGATTGCGCGGATCGCATGCCGCGCACAGTGACCGCATCGAAGACACCATCGACTACGCCGCCGTCGTTGCCGACATCAGGAAACTGTTCACACAGCAGCATTTCTCCCTGCTGGAACATGCCGCGGAGTCGATCGCGCAGCTGCTCATGCAGGATTTCAAGGCGCCGTGGCTGCGGGTGACGGTCGCCAAGCTGGCACCGCTCGCCGGTGTCAGACAGCTGGGCGTCAGCATCGAGCGCGGTAAAAAACAAAATGCTTGACCGCCAAGGCGCCAAGAACGCCAAGAGATTCAAAGCCAAAACCTGATTCCGGCTGTTCAGGCCGACTGTGAATCGGGCAGCGCGCAGAACTCACCCCCGCGGATGATGCCGCGCATGCAGCTGCTTCATGCGCTCCTGCGCCACGTGGGTGTAAATCTGCGTCGTCGAAATGTCGGAGTGGCCAAGCAGCAACTGCACCACGCGCAGGTCGGCACCGTGATTAAGCAGGTGCGTCGCAAAAGCGTGGCGCAGCGTGTGCGGTGATATCGGCTTGTGCAGCCCTGCCTGCAATGCGTAACGCTTGAGCAGATGCCAGAATGACTGGCGCGTCATCGCTGCGGCACGTGCGGTGACGAACAGCTCGTCACTGGCCCTGCCGTTCAGCAGTTTCGGCCGCGCTTCGCGCAGATAACGCTCGATCCAGTTCAGCGCCTCCTCGCCCAGCGGCACCAGGCGCTCCTTCGAGCCCTTGCCCAGCACGCGCACCACACCCATGTCGCGACTGACCTGCGGCACCTTCAATGACACCAACTCGGACACCCGCAGCCCGCTCGCATACAACACCTCGAGCATCGCGCGGTCTCGAAGACCCAGCGGCTGGTCCAGCAGCGGCGCCGCGAGCAGCGCTTCCACATCCGCTTCGGTCAGCGTCTTGGGCAATGCGCGCGGCAGCTTGGGCGTATCGATCCGCAGCGTCGGATCAACCTTGATCATGTTCTGCCGCAGCGCATGCCGGAAGAAACGCTTGAGACTGGATAGCAGTCGTGCCGCGCTCGAAGCGCGCGCCTTGCTGCGAAATTTGTGCGCGAGATACGCCTGGATCGCCGCCTGATCGGCCGTCAGCAATTCGCCGTTGCCCTGCACCTTGAGCCATGCCGCGAATTGCCGCAGGTCACGACGGTAACTGTCGAGCGTATTGCGGGACAGGCCGTCTTCCAGCCACAACGCGTCGCAAAACGCGTCGATCTCGCTATTCGAGGATACCTTCATGCTGCAACAGCCATCGTTTGACGCTTAATGGAAATGATTTTTTTCCGCCCATGAACCCGCCCATTCCACCCGCTGCCAGCACACGATGGCAAGGCACGATCAACGGCACCGGATTGGCCCCGCAGGCACCGCCCACCGGTCGCGCAGCAGTGCCCAGACGGCGCGCAATGTCTCCATAACTTGTTGTTTTTATTGGAAATAACTTCGAGATCTCGCGCCACACGCGACGCTGGAACGGCGTGCCTTCAAGGCGGTAAGGCACGGCAAAACAGTACGCCGGATCAGCCAGATAACGCTCTATTTCACGGCAGGCGCGCTCGGCCACGCGATCATGCGGCGCCACCGGCAACGTGTTGTGCGGCAGGTAACGCACGCTGGTAACCGCCTCACCATTGGTGGCGATGCCGAGCACGGCAAACGGCGCGGCATAACGCGTTTCCGCGCGCCCCGCCGCCGGCCCGCGGCCCGTCACGCGGAGGCCGCCCTCGCCGGCAGGAACTTCTGCATCACCAGCACCAGCGCCACCAGCGACAACCCGATCATGTCGGACGTTTTCGTCGGATAAACCAGTGCGAGGCCGGCAATGATCAGCATCCAGCGCTCGATCAGGTTGGTCCTGCGCAACAGCCAGCCCTGCAGGCCGCCGGCCAGCGCAACGATACCGATGGCTGCCGTCACGGTAATCAACGCAATCGCGCCCCAGTCCGCCTGCGCCAGATTCTTGAACGATCCACCGAGCAGTAAACCGGAACCGGATGGATCAAGCACGAACATGAATGGCACCAGGAAGGCGGGTGCAGTGTATTTCCAGCATTGCAGCGTCGTGCGATAGGGGCCGCCGCCGGTAATCGCCGCGGCTGCAAACGGCGACAGCGCCGTGGGCGGCGAGACTTCGGACAACACCGCGTAGTAGAAAATGAACATGTGCGCCGCAAAATCCGGTACGCCGAGCTTGATCAGCGCTGGAGCGGCAATCACCGCACAAATGATGTATGACGCGGTCACCGGCACGGCCAAGCCTACGATCCACACGATCAACGAAGTATAAAACGCCGTCAGCAGCAGCTTCATCGCATGCAGCAACTCCGGTGTGCGGTCCGCGCCGAACATGACCCACAGGCTGACCAGGGACTGCGATCCGGAGTTGGCGTAATCAAGCACGATGGAACTGAATTTCAGGCCCAGTCCGGTCAGCGTCACCACGCCAACGATGATGCCGGCCGAGGCACAGGTCATGGCGACATTGAGCACACCAACCGAACCACCCTCCAGCGCCTTGATGAAACCCGAGTCCCAGAACCCCCTGAGCCACGGCAGGCGGCCGCGGAACCAGTCATAGGGAATGAGCGCGGAATCACTCTGGAAGAATGAAACCAGCGCAGTCACCACCGTGGCATAGAACACGGACAGGATCGGCGAATAACCCAGCAGCATGAAAAAGACGATCGAAACCAGCGAGATGAAGTGGTACCAGTAGCGTTTCGCCAGCACGAGGGCACGCTGATGCTTCTCGAGCTTGACCGCATGCATCGCGAATTTGCGCGCATCAATTTCGACCATCACGAAAATCCCGAGATAGAACAGGATGGTCGGAATGGCCGCCATCAGGATCACGTCCAGGTACGAGATACGCAGGAATTCGGCGATCAGGAATGCCGCCGCACCCAGCACCGGCGGCGAAATGATCGCACCCAGGCCGCCTGCCGCGAGCAGACCGCCCGCAGCTTCCTTGCCGTAACCCGCCTTAGCGAGCAGCGGATAAGCAACCGAACCGATAGTCACCGTGGTAGCCACACCGGAACCCGACGGCCCGCCCAGCAGAAACGATGACATCACCACGGCGCGGCCCGCGCTTGAAGGCTTACCGCCCATGGCCGCGAATGAAAAATCAAGAAAGAATCGTCCAGCGCCTGAATACTGCAGGAAGGCACCGAATATCGTAAACAGAATGATGAGCGTGGACGATACGTCCACGGCCACTCCGAATATGCCTTCCAGCGTCATGTACAACGCGCCGACGAGGCGTGAAATTTCGTAGCCCTTGTGCGTCCACGGCGCCGGCAGATAGGCGCCCAACAGCGCATACGCCAGAAACAGGCTGACCACGAACGGCAATATCCACGTCGAACTGCGGCGATTACCCTCGAGTATCAGCAGAATCAGCGCAACGCCAATAACCTGGTCAATCGTCGTCGGCACCGTCGCACGGTCGCCGAGCAAATCGCCCCAATACAGGATGTAGGCTGCGATACCGATGGTCACCAGCGCGAAAATGACGTCCCACCACATCAGGCGGTGACGGAAACGGTTTGCAGCCGGGAAAATCAGGAACACCAGCGCCAGCGTGAACGCCACATGCGTGGGCCTGAGGATGAATGCCGGTACGATCTCCACCGCGGCATACAGATGGAACAGCGACATGACGACGGCGGCGACACTCAGAAAAACGGCGAGCATGCCGCCATAGCGGTTATGGACCCCTTCCTCTTCCTCGATCAGCTCCTCGACACGCTTGCGTGCCGCTTCGCTGATGCCAATTTCTTCCTCAGACAGCTTTTCAACTGACGCTTCGGCCATGCGCTCCCCCGAATCCGGTTTTATTTTTTCTGGTACATGCAGCCACGCTAACTGCTGACTGATTGAAGCGCAACCCCAGAAACAAAAAACCCCGTCCGGATACGGACGGGGTTGAAATGAATCAGGCCAATCAGAACTTCAGGCCTTTTTCTTTGAAGTACTTGACTGCACCCGGATGCCACGGCACCGGCGAGGCGTCGGGCTTCTGGCGTTCGAGCTTGATGTCATTGGCGGCCTTGTGCACCGCGACCAGATCAGCGTGCTTGTCAAATATGGCTTTGACGATGTTGTAAACCGTCTGCTCACTCATGTTCGCGTTCACCACCAGCAGGTTGGCAACCGCGCTGGCCTTGTTGTCCACCGTCATGCCGGGGTAAGTTGCCTTGGGGATGACGTCGGCAAGGTAGATGTTGCCGGCCGCCTTGTTCATCGCCGGCACCAGGTGCGACGAATCCAGGAACTTGATTTTCATGCCCGGCGTTGCGGCGACATCAGTTACCGCGGAAGTCGGCAGGCCGGCGACGAAGAAGAACGCGTCGATCTTCTTGTCTTTCAGCGCATTGGCGGATTCCGCCGCACCCAGACGCTCGGTCTTGAGGTCCTTGCGCGGATCGATGCCGGCGGCCTCGAGCCGACGGAACGCAAACACCTCGGTCGCGCTGCCCGGCGAACCGGTGGATACGCGCTTGCCTTTCAGGTCATTGATGGTGTTGACGCCGGTACCTTCAACCGTCACGGCCTGCATCAGGTTGGTGTAGAGCATCATCATGGCGGTCACCGGAATCTTGGTGCCCTTGAACTTGCCCTCGCCGTTCACGGCATCCTTCGCCGCGTCAGCCTGCGTGAGCGCGATGTAAGGCTTGCCAGTACCGATCAGACGCATGTTGTCGACGGAACCGCCCGTCACTTCAGCCGTAGCGGTCATGCCCGGGATGGTTTTGGAAAACACGTTGGCCATGCCACCGCCCAACGGATAATAGACGCCGCCGGTACCGCCGGTTGCGATCGACAGGTTTACGGTTTCTGCTGCGGCTGCCGGCTGTGCGACCAGCGCGCACGTCGCCAGCGCCAGTACTTTGAACAAATGACGCATGATGCTCCTCCTACGGGTTGGGTTTCCAGACTGTGGGCTACGGAGTGTAGGAAGATTCACCAAATTGGTCAACCGGAAAGACCGCCTCATTTCCTCCGGCGGACCTTATTTGGCGAATACCTGTGACAAATCCCCGAACGCCTTGAACTCCAGCGCATTGCCGCAGGGGTCCAGGAAAAACATGGTTGCCTGCTCGCCGACCAGCCCCTTGAAGCGGACATGCGGCTCAATGATGAATCGGGTGCCCGCCTGCTGCAATTTATCCGCAAGCGCCTGCCATTCGCTCATGGACAGGATGGCACCAAAATGACGCACCGGCACCTGGTCACCATCCACCGCGCTGGTGCTGCGGTGTCCGACCTCATCCGGTGCGAGGTGGGCGACGATCTGATGACCGTAAAAATTGAAGTCGACCCATTCCGGCGAAGAACGTCCCTCCGGACAGCCCAGGAGTCCACCGTAGAAAGCGCGGGCCTTGGCCAGATTGTCGACAGGAAACGCGAGATGGAACAGTGGCTGGGTCATGATCGGGGTGGCCTGCATCGCAAAATCAAAGCGCGTATTCTACGGCCTTTGCGCTGACGCTACGCTTCCGGAGCCCTTTCATGCCCCCAGCAGTCATTCCCGCAGTTACCGCCCATGGCTGCACCATGCCGCAGATCGGGTTCGGCACCTCGCAACTCGGCGACTGCGGTGACCTCGTCGCCACCGCGCTGAAGCTGGGCTACCGTCATATCGACACCGCCTGGAAATACGGCTCGGAAAAAGGCGTAGGCACCGGCATCCGCGCCTCCGGTGTACCGCGCAGCGAAATCTTCCTCGTAACCAAGGTATCCCACGAGTATCTGCGTGCCGATGCGTTCGCGCGTTCCGTCGACGAAAGCCTGAAGAACCTGCAGGTCGATTATGTCGACATGCTGCACGTGCACTGGCCCACGGTCGACAAGATTCCGCTGGCGGAAACCATGGGCGCACTGGCCCGGGCAAAGCGTGAGGGACTTACACGACATATCGGCGTCGCCAATTTCAATATCGCCCTGCTCGAAGAAGCGCAGGCCGTCTGCTCCGAACCGCTGGCCACGCTGCAGGCCGAATACCATCCCTATCTCGACCAGACCAAAGTATTGGACTACTGCCGCCGCCACGGCATGGTCTTTACGGCCTATTGCCCGCTCGCCCGGGGACGCCTGTTCAAGGACCCGGTTCTCATGGAGATTGCGCAGGCGCGGGGCAAGACCATCGCGCAGGTCGTACTGCGCTGGCTCGTACAGCAGGGAAACATCGTGCCGATCCCGCGATCGTCAAATCCGGAACGTATCGCCCAGAATCTGGACATATTCGATTTCAGGCTAAGCGATGAAGAAATGCGGCGCATCCACATGCTGGCGCGCCCCGATGGTCGCATCGCAAATCCGGCCGGCCGGGCGCCGGCGTGGGACTGACCGCTAGGCCGCCCCTGGTCACGCTGTTAAAATCAGACCACATGTGCGGCAACGCACACGATCAACCTTTCGAGGAAAACTCATGAAAACCAATTCATCCGCGATGCAGCTGAGCGCCGTCATCGCAACCGCCGCATTGTGTGCCGGCCTGTCCGTCCCGGTCGCCGCGCAGTCGGATTTCCCGGCCAAGAACCTGCAGATGGTCGTACCTTATACCGCCGGCGGCTCGGCCGACGCCATGAGCCGGGCCATTGCGCAGCGCCTCAGCGCCGCCTGGGGCAAGAACATCGTTATCGATAACCGCGCCGGCGCCAGTGGCATGATCGGTGCCGAACTCGTCGCCAAAGCTGAACCGGACGGCTACACGCTGCTCGGCACCACATCATCGTATCCCGCTACCGCGGCGACCCGGGCCAAACTGCCGTTTGATCCGACGAAAGCCATCGTCGCCGTCGGTACCATCGCGCGCGCGCCGATGCTGGTGGCCGTGCATCCCTCGGTGCCGGTGAAGAACATCAAGGAACTGATCGCGCTGGCCAAGAAGAATCCCGGCAAGTTCAACTACGGCTCTTCGGGCACCGGCGGCAACAACCATTTCTCGGGTGCACTGTTCGCCGCTGCTGCCGGCATCAAGATGGTGCACGTGCCATACAAGGGCATTTCGCTGGCGGTAACCGCAGTGGCCTCGGGCGAAATCGAAATCCTGATTTCGAGCTCTTCGGCCCTCCTGCCGATCACCCAGGGCAATCGCGTACGCATCCTCGGCGTCACCAGCCTCGAAAAATCAGCGATGTTCCCGGACGTGCCGACCGTCGCGTCGCAAGGTGCACCCGGCTATGAATACCAGCTGTGGTGGGGCATTTTCGCGCCCGCGGGACTGCCCGCCGACCGGCTGGCCTTCATCACCGCGGCGATCAACAAGATCGTCGCCAGCGGCGACATGAAGAAATTCCTGGATGCGCAGGGTGCCGAACCGTGGACCCTGCCCGCGGCCAAGCTGGCCACGTTGCTGCCGGATGAAATTGCACGCTATAAGAAGGCCGCGCAGATCGCCGGCATCAAGCCGCAGTAAGAAAACCGACTGGCTGCCCGGATACACTCCGGGCAGCGCGCCCCGTTGAAGCGACCCCGCCATGATGCGCTGCGTGACGAGCACCTGCCGCACGTCATCGCACAACGCCTTGCCAAACCACCCGGGTCGCGCGGTGTCGCCGATGCGGTACTCGGCGGGATCGACGGCTGCATCACCACGTTTGCAATCGTCGCAGGGGCCGTTGGCGCGGGGCTTTCCTCGTCGGTCGCATTGATACTCGGGTTTGCCAACCTGATTGCTGACGGCTTCAGCATGGCCGTGAGTAACTATGAATCCGTCAAAGTGCATAGCGAGTTACGGGAGAATATCCGCCGCACCGAGGAAGAACACATAGACGCAATGCCGCTCGGCGAACGCGAAGAAGTGCGCCAGATATTCCGCAAGAAGGGCTTCGAGGGTGAAACGCTCGAACGTATCGTCGATACCATCAGCAGTAACCGCAAGATCTGGATCGAGACCATGCTCATGGAAGAGCACGGCCTGCAGCGCGTCCTTGCAACACCATGGCATTCCGGTGCAGTGACGTTTGCCGCGTTTGTCTGCGCCGGCACCATACCGCTGTTACCGCTGCTTTTCGACGGCTGGACGATGCAGCAACGCTTTGTGATCAGTGCAGTGCTCGCCGGGATGGTTTTTTTCTCGATCGGACTCCTCAAAAGCGCGGCATCCGGTCGCCCCGAATTGCAATCCGGTTTGCGTACATTACTGACCGGAGGCACCGCGGCTGGACTCGCCTTCCTCGTCGGTTACTTATTGCGTGAGATCGTCCCGCCGCTGTAGCAGGCGTAGCAGCAGCTAGGCGCCGGCCGTCAGGCGCCCTGCCTGATAGTCGCGAACCGCCTGCTCGATCTCTTCACGCGTATTCATCACGAACGGCCCGTACTGCACCACCGGTTCACGCAACGGCCGGCCGGCGAGCAATATGAAACGCGCACCACCCTCACCTGCAATGACGCTGACCTGATCGCCCTCTGACAGGATCCCGGCGCTGCGCGGCGGCAATACGCGCGGCGGCTCGCCCACGCTGACATCGCCTTCATAGGTGTACAGAAACGCGTTGTGGCCGGCAGGCAGCGCCTGCCGGAAAACCTGTCGCGGCGCCAGTTCCACATCGACAAACAGCGGCTCGGTGCTGAGTCCCTGCATCGGCCCCGGCGTCTGCTTGCCGTCGATGTCCAATGTGCCCGCAATCACCCGGACGCTGCCGCCGCCTTTCAACACGACCGCCGGCACATCTGCCGCAGGTATGTCGCGGTAACCGGCGGGCTTCATTTTCTCGCTGGCCGGCAGATTGATCCACAATTGAAAGCCGCGCATACGGCCTTCAAGCTGCTGCGGCATTTCGGAATGGATGATGCCGCGGCCCGCGGTCATCCATTGCACGTCGCCGCCGCGCAGGTCACCGCGGTTGCCCATGTGATCCTGGTGCAGCATGTGGCCATCAAGCATGTACGTGACGGTCTCGAAACCACGGTGCGGATGATCGGGAAATCCGGCGATGTAATCATCGGGATTCTCGGTACCGAATTCGTCCAGCATCAGGAACGGATCGAGACGTGCGGCCGCCGACTGGCCGATGCTGCGATAGAGTTTGACGCCGGCCCCGTCGGACGTGGCCACGGCGCGGATAGCCTGCTGCAGGGTGCGTAGAACCATGATCTATTTTATCAATAAAAACAATAACTTATGTCGTATTCGCTCAGAACAGCGAGCGCACGATACCGCCATCGACGCGTTGTGCGGCGCCATTGACTGCGGCCGCGCGCGGCGAACACAAAAATACCACCTGCGCGGCGATTTCATCCGGCGTCGCCCAGCGCTGCAACAATGACGCCTGTCCGGGCCCGTCAAAGTACGCGGTGCGCATCTCATCCACGGTTTTGCCCTGTTCAGGCCCGATTTTGCCCAGAAACGTTTCCACGCCCTCGGACCAGGTCGGCGCCACAAGCACGCTGTTGACCGTCACCCCGGTGCCGCGTGTCGATTCAGCGAGGCCGCGCGCGAGTGAGACCTGCGCGGTCTTGGTCATCGCGTAATGCAGCATGTCCGGGTTGGGTTTGACACTCTGCTCACTGGCGATGAACACCACTCGGCCCCAGTCGCGCGCCAGCATGCCGTCGAACAGACCCCGCGTCAGGCGCACGCCGCTCATCACATTGAGCTCGAACATCGCCAGCCAGTCCGCGTCCGAAATATCGGCAAACGGCTTCACTTCGAAATAGCCGACATTGTTGACGAGTATGTCCACCGGACCGATTTCCGCCGCGGCGTCCAGCACCTGCTGTGCGCCGGCCGCGGTAGCCAGATCCGCGACCACGCCATGCACCTCACCGGTTGCCGACAGCGCCCTGACGGTTTCATCAACCGTGCGCGCATTGCGCCCGTTGACGATGACCCGCGCGCCTTCAGCCATCAGCGCCGCCGCAATTGCACGGCCGATGCCCTGCGTCGAGCCCGTTACCACGGCCAGCTTGTCCTTCAATCCCAGATCCATTTGCACTCCCGCAATGACGGGCGTTGCGCCCGTCGGGAGTTTTACCACGCTTTCGCGACATCGGACTGCCGCAAAAAAAACGGGCCGCAACAATGCAGCCCGTGCATCTGCGATGGTGCTGTTACATCCGGCCGAGATCGTTGATCGCGTCCACCACCATCGAAGTCCCGACGGCGATCAACAGAATATCGGACGCGACGCGCACGTATTTATGCCCGGCCGGCGGCGTGCCCAGCCGCACCACCAGTGTCGGCGGCAGGTCGTAATACACGATGTCGCGCGGCAATGGCTGGCCTTTATGCCATTTCTTCGCCTGGCCCGGCGGCATGCAGCCATTGTTCTTCTTGGCGAGGCCCGGCGGGCAACGGCCTGCACGATGCTCGCCGGCATAGTAGTCGCGCACCTGCACCTGCTGCCGATCACCGAAGTAGCGTTCGCTGTTTTTGCCGCCACCACTGTCGCCGCGGCCTTCCTGTTTCTTGCCACCACCCGCCCAGGCGGGCTTGTCGGCGAATACGGGGGCAACCATCAATGCACCGAGAACCATCAGCACCGCGGCACGACCTGTCCAGACCAGCTTGTTCGACATCACGCAGCATCCTTTCATCGTGAAACATCAATCCTGCGACTGCCCGGCCACCGGGCCGTGCTACGTCGCCCACACACGCACATCATCCTATATCCGCCGCACGTTTTCCGCCATGCGGTTTCGCACATGGCCGGTGTAACAATATGTAAGCGTTGCGGCGCTACCATTCATCATGCGCCCTTATGCGCCTCCGGATTAAGAAAATTGCGCCGGTCATATATCTCCCCGCGCAGATAGCTGATGATGTTGTTCGCGGCAATCGTACCCATGCGCGCTGCCGCGTCCGTCGTCGCCGCCGCGACGTGCGGCGTGACCAGCACATTGGGCAGCGCCAACAGCGGATTTGCCGGATCGACCGGCTCCTCGGCGAACGTATCCAGCCCTGCACCGGCCAGCGGCCCGTTTTTCAGCGCCTCAACCAGCGCCGGCTCATCGATCACCGGACCGCGCGCAGTATTGATCAGCAAGGATCCGGGCTTCATCCGCGCGAACTGCGCGGCACCCATCATGCCGCGGGTCCGGGCCGTCAGCGGACAGTGCAGGCTGACAATGTCCGCGCACTCAAGCAGGCTGCCGAGGTCCGGCTCGAACGCCATTCCTGCCGGAGGCGTAATTTTCGAGCGGTTGTGGATCACCACCTGCGCGCCGCAGGCCTGCGCCAGCCGCGCCGTGCGCTCACCGATCTGGCCGAATCCGACGATACCGACCGTGCGCACACGAAAATCACGCACCAGGTAATCCAGGTTGCGCCATGCACCCAGTCGTGTGCTGCGGTCAAACTGCGGTAACTCGCGCACCAGACTCAACATCATCGCCAGCGCGTGCTCAGCCACCGCGTCAGCATTCGCCCCGCCGGCCACCATGACCGCAATACCGTGCCTGGTTGCGCTTGCCAGATCCACCGAATCCACGCCGGCGCCGTGCTTCGCCACGATCTTCAAACCACGCGCGGACGCAAATACCCGCTCGGTAAACGGTGGTGAACCGCGCAGCAGCACGGCAGCGACATCCGGCTGCGCCAGTGCACCGATCAGCATGTCTTCGTCGATCGGCGTATTCATGAAAACCGGTTCGACGCCGCCCTCACGCAGCAGATTTTGCGCGAGTTCAGAAACAGTTGCCGCAGTAACCAGCACTTTCAAATTCGCCACGACGATGCCTCATCAAGAATTGAACGATGAAATTATCCCATTCCACAGGAAAATAATTCCGCATTACGGCGATTACGGAGAAATGCGCTGGATATCAGCCGAAATCCGACAAAAACATTCCCCTGTCGCGCGCGGCATCCTAAAATGCGGCTGTCGGTGATGCACATCCAATAAGCCCGTGCCGCCGACACCCGTGCCCAAAACACCGGAGGAGAAACCATGCGCCACTTTGTTTCCGTAATACTCAGTCTGTTCGCATTCGCACTGGCCGGCAACGCCATTGCCCAGAATTACCCCAGCCGGCCGATCCGGCTGATCGTGCCGTTTCCGCCCGGCGGCAACGTCGACGTGTTCGCCCGCGTGCTCTACCGGGAAGTGGAGTCGATCATCGGCACCAACTTCGTCATCGACAACCGCGGCGGCGCCAACGGTCTCATCGGTGCCGATGCCGTCAAGAATGCAAATGCCGACGGCTACACGCTGCTGAACACGTCCTTTGCCTTCGCCGTCAATCCGGCAATCCGCAAGTCCATGCCGTTCGACATCGTCAGGGACTTTACGCCCGTCACCAATGTCGCCACCGGCCTGGGTTACCTGGTCGTCGTCAATCCGAAGCTGCCGGTGAAAAACATTGCCGAGCTGATCGAACTCGCGAAGAAACAGTCGTTGAGCTACAGCACCGCCGGCGTCGGCAACGGCCAGCATCTGGCCGGATCACTGCTGACGCACATGGCGAAGATCAAAATGCTGCACGTGCCTTACAAAGGCGGCGGCCCGGCCGCAGCCGCGGTCGTCGGGGGCGAAGTGCAGATCCACTTCCCGGCGGGCTCTGTCGGCGTGCCCCATCACAAAGCGGGTCGTGTTCGCGCCATTGCCTTTACCGGCGCAAAACGGCTGAGCTCCATGCCGGAAATTCCGACCGTCGGCGAGACCGTGAAAGGCTACGTTTCCGACGCCGGCTGGCATGCCGTGTTCGGTCCCGCAAAAATGCCGATGCCCATCGCACGCAAGGTACAGCAGGCCATCCACAAGGCACTGCAGAACCCGAAAGTGAATGCCCATTTCGTCGACAATGGTTATGAGCCAAACGGCGATACCCCGGAAGTGTGGGCAAAACTGTTCCGCGCCGACGTCAAGCGCTTTGCGCAGCTTGCCAAAGACGCCGGCATCGAGCCGCAATAGATTTTTCCGCCCGGATCCACTCGATCCACGCCACCCGGCGTCGCAACAATGCGACGCCGGGCTGCACGCCGCCCGAACTGCCGGCGTCGCCGCGATCATCCGTAGCCCTTGCGCGGCCGATCACGCTAGAATGGTCCGCACACTGCGGGCGCCGCCGCGCGGCCGTGACAGCCGATTTCCGCATCCGGAGAATTCATGCGTTTGCACGCCGCTTTGCTGACCGCCCTGCTCGCCGCAGGATTTCTGCTGAACACCGGATTGTCCCGGCATGCCGCCGCTGAAACGCTGACTCCGGTGACACCGCCGGTGCAGATGCCGGCCTTCAGGTTGCCGGGACTCAACGGCAGCGGTGGCAGCGATGCCGACCTGCGCAACAAGGTCACCATCATCCGCTTCTGGGCTTCGTGGTGAAGTACCTGCGTGCGCGACATGCCCGCCGTGCAGCGGGCACATGATGAGCTGAAAAAAGACGGCATTGCCGTCATCACCATTTCCATAGACGGCACCGGTGCCACCGCGGTAAAGCCGGTGTTCGAAAAGGGCGGCTACACCCTGCCTGCGCTGCTCGACCAGAACATGGATGTTGCGCGCAACTTCGGCGTGCGCGGCGTCCCGTATACGGTCATTGTCGACACCAAGGGCATGATCAACGCCCGCGGTCTCGGTCACGTCGACTTCGACGGCCAGGTACTGCGCAAGTATGTACGTGCACTCGCGAAAAACTAACCTGTCACCCACCAAAGGAGGCGCTTCATGTTCCGCATGTCCTCAATACTGCAGCGCTGGCTCGCGATCGGATTGCTGGGCGGCGCGGCGCTGTTCGCCGGCGCCGCACAGGCGCAGACCGTGAAGGTCGGCGACAAGGCGCCAGCATTCTCGATCCCGTCCTCCACCGGCAAGCCGGTGGCGCTGGCCGACTATCTCGGCAAATCCAGCGTCGTGCTGTTTTTCTACATCGGCGCCTTCACCGACACCTGAACGACCGAAGTCGTGGCCTTCCAGCTTGATCTCCCCAAGTTCGAGGCCGCCAACGCCCAGGTGCTGGGCGTCAGTGTCGATTTCAATGCCGCCAATACCGAGTTTGCAAACAAGCTCGGGCTGAAGTTCCCGTTGCTGAGTGACACGCGCCGCGTGATGACGCGCGCGTACGGCCTGCTCAACGATGATCCCGCCGCCGCCAGTGATGCCAAGCGCATCGCCGGCTACCTGCGCGCGAAACGCTCGTGGGTCATCATCGACAAGGAAGGCATCGTGCGTTACGTCAATGTCAATGATCCACGCGGCGTCATGCCCAACGACGAATTGCTGGAAGTGCTGGCCAAACTGCGCTGACGCCTCCCGCCGGGATTGTAAAAAATAAATTAAAACAACAGGTTAAAAATTCGTCAGGTTAACGCCGGATAAACCCCGGTGCACCTGACGTACTCGGTCGCGCACTACTCAAATATCGTCACCATCAGCGACGGGCTTCAGCCGTCACGCGCGAAGTCCGCGCACAAGATAATCTTCAGGCGCCTTCCGCAGCCCCGGGATTCCACTGTCCCCGGCGCATGCGCGTAATGGTGATACTCCTGAACACCCCCTTTTGCGTGAACGGGTCGCCGTCGGAAAACTTTTTCGCTTCTGCACGGCTGTTGACGTTGACGATAAACATGCTGCCGATGGCCTCGGTGCCCTCGTCATTCTGGGTCGCGCCGGCCAGCACGAGTATGTGTTTCTGGCTGCCGAGATAATCACGGTGCGGCTGCAGCACGGAGTCGCGGATGGCGGCGGTATTCGGATTGTCTGTGCAGGATATGGCCCAAAGCATGATTTGTTCTCCGGTTCAATGTGGACTTCAGATGGCGCAAGGCATTCCGCCAGTGTCGCAGGAAGGCTTATCATATTGCATTCCGTGAACTGTCCTGCATTGGAGACGCTGCCATGACCCTCGCCTACAACCCCAGCAACCTGTTCGCCGTCAAAGTCTGGGAAGTGGAATACCGCAAGACCGCCAAACGCACGCTGATTGCGCGCATCTACCAGCCGCAGGGCGCCGGCCCGTTTCCGGTACTGCTCGACCTGCACGGCGGCGCATGGAGCCGCAAGGACCGCTATGCCAACGAACCGATGGCGCGCGCCATAGCAGCCTCCGGCATGCTGGTCGTATCACCCGACCTGCGGCTCTCCGATGAGGCGCCGTATCCCGCCTGCGTGCAGGACGCGAGCTACGCGCTGCGCTGGCTCAAGCATAAAGCGAAAGAACTGAACGGCGACCCGACACACTTCGGCATCCTCGGCAGCTCCAGCGGCGGCCATGTCGCGCAACTGCTGGGCATGCGCCCGCGCCACGCGCTTTACAACGAAATTCCGCTGCCGGAAGCGCCGAACCTCGATTGCAGCGTTGCCTACGTCGCTACGCGCTCGCCGATCAGCAACCCGGTGACCCGCCGCGCCCAGGCCGAGAAAATGAAGAACACGGAAATGATGAAGAAATCAGACACCTTCTTCAGTCCGCCGGACAGCATCCACGAAGGCAACCCGCATGAAATCCTCGAGCGCAAGGAAAAGGTCACGCTGCCGCCGATGCTGATCATGCAGGGCGGCGAGGACAACAACGTGATTCCGCCGATCCAGGAAAAATTCGCCGCAGCCTACCGCGCGGCGGGCGGCGAATGCCAGCTCGAGATTTTTCCGGGATGCGAACATGAATGGACCGCAACACCGGGTCCCGACGCCGACCGCTCGCACGAGATGGTCAAGGCTTTCATCGCCAAACAGCTGCGGGCGCTGCAGAAAGCGGCCTGAGCAGTACGGAAGAGCCGGCGGGCAGATGCCCGCTGGCTGCCCTTCCGCTTATTTTTTGCGTTGCTCCAGCGCGGCGAGCGCCTGCCGTAGCATCTCGCGCACTTTCTCGGAACGTTCAGCGTCCATCTTCTCCATGTTGAGGTAGAAGTCGACGCCATCACCATGTTCATTGATGATCGGCGCTGATCCGTCACCCACCAGCGGCCCCTCGATCAGATAGGGCACCACCTCGCGGCTGATGCCTTTCATCAGCATTGGCGGCAACGCCCGCGCTGACACGATGTCGCTGACCAGCGCATAGGTCTCATAGCTCGCCACGATGCCGTCCGGCGGAGCATTGGTCTGCAGGCGTGCCGCAAGATTGGCCTCGGCACCGAGGATGGTGTAATCCATGCGATCGGAACTGCCGAAGTTGCCGACATTGCAGAACCCGGTATTGATGCCGATCCGGATGCGAAACGGCTCTTCCGCGCCGAGCTTGCGCCATTTGACGTTCAGCGCCGCCAGCCGGTCCTGCATGTCCAGCGCCATGCGTACACACGCCTTCGCATCTTCCGCAACCCCGCGGGATTCCGGATCGCCGAAAAACACCAGGATCGCATCGCCGATGAACTTGTCGATGGTGCCGCCGTGCTTCAGCGCGATATCGGACATTTCGGTGAAGTATTCATTGATCAACGCGGTCAGTTCCTCCGGCTGCAGCCTTTCGCTGATTTCGGTGAACCCTTTGACGTCCGAAAAAAAGATCGTCAGCTTCTTGCGCGTGGTCTTCAGCGAGCCGTCCATGGCACCGCTGAATATGCTCTTGTACACCTGCGGCGACAGGTAGCGTGAAATCTTCATCGATATCGAGGCCAGGAAGTTGTTGTTGTTTTCCAGTTCGTTGTTCATCGCGCGGATCGTGGCATTCTGCCGCCGCTGCGTCATGATGAAATAAGCGCCGGCACCGGCCACCAGCAAAAAATAGGCAAGACTGTACTTGAACGACCGCAATACATTCAGCTCCACCGGCCGGATAACCGTGACTTCCTGAATGCCGCGAATGTCACCCACCTTCCAGTCGGTCTTGACGCTGCTCGGAT
>JAOUIN010000205.1 GCA_029883965.1 Betaproteobacteria bacterium | reverse complement strand
GTGCGGCGGAATCGGTCTCGGGAGGAGTCCGATGCCCGCCGCGGAAGGTGGTTTGCAACCGCGGACAGCAGGGCAGTAAAGATACCCAATCCGGACCGGCGGGGCAAGGCGCCGGATGCCCTGCGGTGTCGGCGATCCACATAAATTGTGATAATAATCAGATAGTTAGTCGAATAAAAAAATTAATTCCCTATGTCTGACAGGGGAACTCAGCCGGTTGCGATGGGGGGGGGCCGGTCTTTCCCAAGTGACCGGCGGGCCGCGTGTCGCGTGATCATGCCGATCGGCGCCCCGTGGCTGTCCGCCGGCATTACACTGCTGTTGTCTGCGATCACGGAAAGCGAACGATGAATCAATTCAGGCAATGGTGCTGCGCTTGCGCTCTGTTCGCGGTGTTTTCCGCCGTCGCTGCGGAGCCCGCGGCACAGGTGCAATCGACCAAGGGCAGCTTTGCCGACGTCAAGGAACGTGTGGTCATGGCACTGGAAAACCGTGGGCTGGTGCTGAGTTACACGGCGCACGTCGGCGAGATGCTGGATCGCACCGGGCGGGATATGGGGCGCACGCAGCGTATCTACGGTAACGCGGAGGTTCTTGAATTCTGCAGTGCTGCATTGTCGCGCGGCACCATGGAAGCGGACCCGCACAACATCGTATTTTGTCCCTATGCAATCGCTGTTTATAGGTTGACGCACGCACCGGGTCCGGTGTATCTGTCATATCGCCCACCTCGAAAAACCGGATCGGATCAATCGGCTCAGGCGCTGCTGGCAGTCGAGAAATTGCTGGCGGATGTGGTTGCGGAAGCACGGCAGTAAAACCAATAATCAACGTTTATCGTCTTTTACCGGGGAGGAACATAATGGCTGTACTCAGAGAGTTCGCGGGCGCGGCGCTGGCCGTGTTGCTGGCTGCAGGCGCATCAGTGGCATTCGCCCAGACCGACGATTGCAAGAATCGGGGTCAACTCGATAACCTGTTCTGCGACGAGAACAAGGATCTGGTGGCGGACACGCCCAAGGATCCGAAGCGGTTGAAGAACCCGAACACCCTGGTGTTTACCTACACGCCGGTGGAAGATCCGGCGGTCTACGAGAACGCATTCAAGCCGTTTCTCGATCATCTGGGCAAATGCACTGGCAAACGCATCGTCTATTACTCAGTGAATTCCAATGCCGCCGAAATCGAGGCCATGCGTGCGGGCCGCCTGCACGTCGGCGGGTTTTCCACCGGTCCCACCGGATTCGCGGTCAACCTGGCCGGTGCCGTACCGTTCGCGGTCAAGGGTTACGAGAAGGATTTCCAGGGTTACAACCTGCTGATGATTGTCAAGAAGGCAAGTCCTTATCAGAAACTCGGTGATCTCAAGGACAAGAAGGTTGCCCATACCTCGCCGTCTTCGAATTCCGGTAACCTCGCGCCGCAAGTGCTGTTCCCGCCGGAGGGGCTCACGCCGGACAAGGACTACAAGGTGCTGTTCTCCGGCGGCCACGGCCAGTCGGTCAAGGGTGTTGAGTCCGGCGATTACGACGCTGCACCGGTGGCATCAGACGTGTTCTACCGCATGGCCGGTCGCGGCGAGGTCAAGGCTGATGATTTCCGCATCATTTACAAGAGCCCGGTCTTTCCGACCTCGTCTTTTGCCTATGCTCACGACCTGCACCCGGACCTGGTGAAGACGATGACCAAGTGCTTTTATGATTATCGTTTTCCTGAAGAGATGAAGAAAACCTTCGGCGGGGCTGACCGTTTCTTTCCGATTACCTATCAGAAGGACTGGGAGGTCGTGCGCAAGATCGCCGAAGGTACCGGCACACCGTTTAACCGTGCTGCATACGAGAAAGAATCGGCGCGCGAGGAAGCCGCGCGCAAGAAGGCCGCCGAAGCCAAGAAGAAGTAATGGCCGTGACACAGCCGGCTGCAACTGCGCCGGCAACCATTGAGGTTCGCGGGCTGATCAAGGAATACCGTCGCGGCACCCCGGTGCTGCGCGGTATTTCCATCGCGTTCCCCGACCGCGGCATTACCGCGGTGATCGGACCTTCAGGCACCGGCAAGTCAACGCTGATCCGTTGCATCAACCGGCTGGTTGAACCGACTGCCGGCGAGATCCTGTTCCATGGTGTCGATCTGGTCCGCCTCTCGCGCAAGGCGCTGCGCCAGCACCGCCGGCGCATCGGCATGGTCTTTCAGGAATACAACCTGGTCGAGCGGCTGACTGTCATGGAGAACGTGCTGTCGGGCCGGCTGGGTTACCTGTCGTCATGGAAGGCTTTTCTGCGCCGCTACCCGCCGCAGGATATCGCCATGGCCTGGGATCTCCTTGATACCGTGGGTCTGGCGCAGTACGCCAACCAGCGCGCGGATGCGCTGTCCGGCGGACAGCGCCAGCGTGTCGGCATTGCGCGGGCGGTCATGCAGCAGCCCGATATTCTGCTGGCGGATGAACCGACTTCCTCGCTGGATCCCAAGACTTCCGTGGAAATCATGGAGCTGTTGTCGAGCATTACCGATACCCGCCACATTCCGGTCATCGTCAACATCCACAACGTGCCGCTGGCGAAACGATTCGCGGGTCACGTAATCGGCATGGCGGGCGGCGCCATTGTTTACGAAGGCCCGCCCGGCGGGCTGACCGACGATCAGCTGAACCGGATTTACGGTGGTGAAAATTGGCAGGAGTGACTGACCCGGCCGCCGCTGCCCGGCCCCCGGCATTTCTGCCCAACTGGCCGGCCCGGCTTGCGTGGCTGGCGCTGATTGTTTATTCGTTCTATGCCGCGTCCATCCTTGATGTGACGTGGGAGCGTTTTCTGCTCGGTATCGAAAACGGTATCCGTTTCATCGGCCGCATGTTTCCGCCCGATACCGGCACGTCCAAACTGCAGCTGCTGGCCAAGGGGCTGTATGAATCCATCGAAATGGCGATTATCGCGTCGGCTCTGGGCATTGTGCTGTCGCTGCCCATCGGGCTGCTGGCGGCACGCAACCTGATGCCGGCCTGGATCACCTGGCCTATGCGTCTGTTCATTGCGCTTTGCCGCTCTTTTCATCAGGTCATCATCGCCATCATTTTCGTCAAGGCCGTGGGCTTCGGCGCACTGGCGGGCATACTCGCACTGACGGTCGCCTCCATCGGATTCATCGGCAAGCTGTTTGCCGAAGCGATCGAGGAAATTTCGCTGAAGCAGGTTGAGGCGATCCGCGCTACCGGAGCGCCCTTCATGAGCGTCATCGCTTATGGCGTGCTGCCACAGGTGCTGACGCGATTTGTCGGCTTTGCCACCTACCAGGTCGATTCCAATCTGCGCAATTCGAACATGGTCGGCCTCGTCGGGGCCGGCGGCATAGGCGGCACCATGTTCGCCGCTTTCCAGCGTTTCGATTTTGATTTCCTGCTGACCATACTGCTGGCGATCATTGCCGTCATCATGGTCAGCGAGGCGCTGCAAAACCAGATCAAGAAGCTCTACCAGTGACGTCGGCCGGCACGGAGATCAGGGAATGGCAGCGTTATACGCGGCGCGAACGGCTGGCACGTTTTGCGCTGTATTTCGGCATCGTGTTTGCCTGTGTGGTGTCGCTGCGCACAGTCCAGATTATTCCCGAGTTTCTTTACGATGCGCCGGAGCAGGTTGCCGACTTGTTGCAACGCATGTGGCCGATCGAATGGCGCTATTACCCCAAGGGTGTGCACGAGGCGCTGATCGAAACCCTGCATATCGCGACGCTGGGCACGATACTGGCGATCATCATGGCATTGCCGCTGGGCATGCTGGCCGCCGGTAATGTAACGCCCAATGCTGGGCTCAATTATTTTGCCAAGCTGCTGCTGGTTTCGTCGCGCTCCGTGAATTCACTGGTATGGGCACTGCTGTTCGTCGCCATTTTCGGACCGGGCGCGCTGGCCGGCACCATGGCTATTGCTTTTCGTTCGATCGGTTTTGTCGGCAAGCTGTTCAGCGAAGCACTGGAGGAAGCACGACCCGGCCCGATCGAAGCGCTGCGTAGCTGCGGCGCGCCCTGGCCCAGCGTCTTTATCAAGGGCTACTGGCCGCAGGTCGAACCGGCATTCTGGGGCATTGCACTGTTTCGCTGGGATATCAGCGTGCGTGAATCCGCAGTGCTGGGGCTGGTGGGCGCCGGCGGCATCGGCATGGCCATTGATTCGGCGCTGAATCTGTTCCAGTGGAATCGCGTGGCGCTGATGCTGGTGGTGATTTTCTCGGTAGTGCTGATTGCCGAGGTCATCGTCACGGCCATCCGCAAACGCATCATCTGACGCTGCGCTGCCAGATTTCCCTGCAGGCGGCGACGGTCGCGTCTACATCCGCGTTTGAGATGTGACGGTGGGTCACGAACCGCAGTGACATTGGATCGCCGGCACTGACCGCGATGCCCCGAGCCTTGAATTCCTCTGCCCATTGCGCAGCGTT
>JAOUIN010000204.1 GCA_029883965.1 Betaproteobacteria bacterium | reverse complement strand
GGCACAAGGGGTGATCAAGGGTGACCCGGCAAAAGCGCAACAGATTGTGACCCAGGTTTGTGTGGCCTGCCACGCTACCGATGGCAACAGCACGATTCCAGCCAACCCAGTGCTTGCCGGTCAGCATCCTGAGTATGCATATAAGCAATTGGTCAATTTCAAGCCGCAGGGCGGTAAGCCCGCTGAGCGCAACAACGGCGTGATGGCCGGGATGGTCGCCAATCTGTCCGACGACGACATGAAAAATCTTGCGGCGTACTTTGCCGTGCAGAAGGTCAAGCCGCGTGCGGCACGCGATGCGACGCTGGCCAAGCAGGGCGAATCAATTTACCGGGGTGGTGTTGCCGGCAAGGGCGTTCCCGCCTGTGCCGGCTGCCATGCACCGAATGGCGCCGGCATGCCGGCACAATTTCCCCGTCTGGCTGGACAGCACGCCGAATACACATCGGCGCAGTTGAAGGCATTCCGTAGCGGACAGCGGGCGAACGATGCAGCGCAGATGATGCGCGGTGTTGCTGCAAAAATGAGCGATCAGGAAATTACGGCAGTGTCCGAGTACATCGCAGGTCTGCGCTAAGCACGACACAGTAATTTGATCACGGGGAGGCTATTGAGCCTCCCCTTTTCATGTGACGTGCGGTCACGTCGCCGTCCGGCGCATGAGCCGTGGCAGAAGTTCAGGGGGTGACCGGTGTTGGCCGGGGCAGCGGCAGGCTATGCTTACCGGCGACCCGCCGCAACCGGTCGGGGTAATCGGTAATGATGCCGTCAACGCCCAGACTGATCATGCGCGTCATATCGCGCGGTTCATTGACGGTCCACACCACCACTTTTAGTCCTGCCTGTTGTGCCGCCCGTACGGATTCGCGCGTGACTTCACCAAAATATGGCGACCAGACGCCGCCGCCAGCGGCTTGCACCATATTCGACACTGAGCCGCTGTACCGGCTGACATGCAGGCCAGCGGTCCATGCTGATGTTGTTTCCGCGGCGCGAATGTTGTCCTGCCAGGGCTGCTGTGCGCTCAGGTAGACAGTGGCGATTTGCGGCGCTTCCGCCTGCACAACCTGAAGGGTGCGCCAGTCGAACGACTGGATTGTTACGCGGGACTCCAGCTGCCCGGCGCGGATCAAGTCGATCAGCACACGCGCAAACTCCGCCGGCGGCAGCGTGCGCTGTGGATGCTCGGGCGAAATCTTGGTCTCAATATTGAATCGCACCGATTTGTTCCCGGCGCGATGCGCCAGTGCGAATACATCGGTCAGGCGCGGGATCCGCGCGCCATCGATCGCCTGCTGGCCGGGGAAACGTCGCGCATAAGCAGTATCCGGGCGGATACGGCCGACATCGTATTGCTGTAACTCGGCCCAGGTCACCGAGTTGATGGCAATGTCGGCGCGTGCGAGCCACTGTCCGTCGGGTCCGCGCGTAATGTCAGGGTTCAGTATTGCATCGTGGCTGACCACAACAACGCCATCGCGCGTAACAGCGGTGTCGAGCTCAAGCGTAGTGACGCCGATCGTCAGCGCCGCGGCAAAAGCCGGGAGAGTATTCTCCGGCATCAGGCCGCGGCAGCCGCGGTGACCCTGTAAGTCAAGCGCTTGCGCAGTGATGGTCGTCACCAGCAGCGCTGCAGCGACGAGTAGGTGGCACATCCGAGGCTCACACTATTCGCCGGCGGCGAGGAAGGACGTCAGGCGCCAGCCCGCTTCGCTTTTGCGAAAACACGCGAGATGTTCTATCGGGCTGCGGATGTGCTCTTCCGGAATATAACCGTCCTGGTCCTGCACCCGGATTTTGACCCATTTCTGTTTGATTTCCGCCGCGCTGTCGGCAACCTCCCAGTCGGTGACGCGGACGATCGAGTAACTCAGATTAACCAACACATTCGCGCTGCCTGACGGGCCGGCGCGCATCGATGTCTCGCGGGCCGTGATCGCACCGTTGCCGTGCGGATCGACATTCTTCGGCCATTGCGGCAGGACATACGGCGCGCACAGGCTGCGGGGCATGTGCTCGTGGCGGTAATACGCGGCGCCCAGGTGCAGCGCTCGCGGCAATTCGCGCCACAGCGGACCGTCATCAGCATCCGGTTCCCACTGGCGGATGAATTCTTCGATCCCGCGCGGTCGCTCCAATCCGTTGCGAACATTACGGTCAACGATGCCGAGCACGAACTTCTTGTCGCGTTGCTGCACGGCATGCAGCAACTGGTCGCGAAACCGCGTCCAGGACTGGTCGGCTGCACCTTCGTCGCGGGGCACAAACGCACTGTCCAGGGCCTTGGGCGGGGGGGTTGGCGATTGTGCCAGCGCCGGTGCCGCCAGTATCGCCAGCAGCAACAGTGCGCATCCGCACCGATACGGCATTGCATGCATCACTGCCCTTTGAACGCGCCTTTGCGCTTGTCAAAAAACGCCTGCAGCGCCTCCTGATGATCTTCGGTCTTGTGACAAATCGCCTGGAATGCCGAACACGCATCCAGATGTTCGTCCAGATTCTGCCGCTGCGCGAGTTTCAACAGGCGCTTGGCGTAACGGATGGCCAGCGGCGGCTTGGCCGCGATCTTAGCCGCCATTTTGTTTGCGGCGGGCAGCAGTTCGCCGGGCTCGGTGACTTCGAGCAGTATGCCCAGCGCCTTGGCCTCGTCGGCCTTGATGATGCGGCCGGTCAGCGTGAGCTCGGCGGCGCGCTGGTAACCGAGAAGGCGATTGAGGAACCATGCGCCGCCATCGCCGGGAATAATGCCGAGATTGACAAAGGTTTCGCCGAACTGCGCATCGGTCGAACCAATACGGATGTCGCACATGTTGGAGAGGTCGAAGCCCGCGCCGATCGCCGGCCCGTTGACAGCAGCGATCACCGGAATGTCCGTGTCCTGCATGGCCAGCGGAATGCGCTGGATGCCGAGCCGGTAATTGCGTTGCAGCTCATGCGGCGGCGCTTTCGCACGCTCACCCATGGTCTTGATATTCCCGCCTGCGGAGAATGCGCTGCCGGCGCCGGTGATGATCAGGACCGACGCGTCGATGGTGCTGTTCGCCCATTGCAGCGTCGTCACAATGTCCGACACCAGTTCAGTGCTGGTCAGCGCGTTGCGCACGTCGTCGCGGTTGAAGGTCAGTGTGGCCACGCGGTTGTCAATGGTCAGAGTGGCGTCGGTCAGCTTGGGTAATGCGGTCATCGGGAAGATTCCGGTCGTGTAGGCGTGCGGGAGCGTTATCTTAAGGGCGGGCACAGCACCGCACAACCGGCGCGCCGCCTGTGATCAGGCAGCGGTGCTGGCTTGTGCGCGCAGGTGCTCTGCCGCTGCATCGCGCGAATCGAGTACGCGTTGGCGCGCGATGCGCTCTGCCGTGTCGCCATCGCCGTCGCGAATTGCGCGCAACAGGCGCTGCCAGTTCTGCGCCGACTGACGCCGTCGCTGCGGCGTTGACAAGCCAAGACGGGTGTAGCGGACGGTTTGAATCGCCAGCGAACCGAGGATGGCCTGCAGCCGGCGGTTGCCGGTTGCCTGAGTCAGCAGACGGTTGAGCCGGAGCACGATTTCGATGTATTCGTCGCCGGCGCCGGGAACGTCCGCAGCCTGTACCAGCCTGACGATCTCCGGCTCCAGCAATTGAACCAGCTGGCCCCGCTGTGGGCTTTCCGCGACGAGACGGTCGCGCAGCCCGTTCAGCATCGCGCGGATATCGAAAATTTCGTTGACTTCGCTGATTGTGGGATTGGTTACCTGGGCGCCGCGGCGCGCGTTGATGATTACGAGGCCTTCTCTTTCCAGCAGGCGCAGCGCCTCGCGCACCGGGCCGCGGCTGACCTCGAACTCCTCCGCGACGGTCTGCTCCATGATGCGCTGACCCGGCGCATACTCGCCGGACACGATGCGCTCTGACAGCCGGGCGGCAATCTGCTCCGGGAGCGATTGCGTTAGTGGCGCAGTGCCGCTGAGTTGCGCCAGCAGGTCGGCGGCGCGCGCGGCATTCGATACGGATTGAGCAGTGACCATGGTGGCGTAACGATACGACCCATTTGTATTATTGTCAACAATCTTCTTGACAACAATATGGGCGGCGCTTAGCATCCCGCAGATCTTTTTGGCCAATATGAGGAGTTCCAACCATGGCACGCATCGAAGTCAAATCTGAAATTACCGGCACCGTCTGGCAACTCAAGGCCAAACCGGGAGACAAGGTCGAGGGTGGTGATGTTCTGATTGTGATCGAGTCGATGAAAATGGAAATCCCGGTCATTACTGAGGATGGCGGTACGGTCAAGGAAATCCTGGTCAAGGAAAAAGATCCAGTTGCCGAAGGCCAGGTCGTTGCCATTATCGAAGAGTAAGCGTGCGCCAGCGCTCTGATGTGAGCGCACGCATACAATCTAACATTTTGTTTTTATTCGTAAATATTCCAAATCCGTTCCGCAATGACTTGGCGACCTGAAATCGAGGAGTTGCAGCAACGACGGCTGATGGCGGAAGCTTGCGGCGGTGCG
>JAOUIN010000203.1 GCA_029883965.1 Betaproteobacteria bacterium | reverse complement strand
CAGCAATTGCGCGAGAAAGGATTTAATCTCAGCAGCATCAATCTCGCCCTCGCCCAGGAAGTCCCGGCCAACGCGGCGCTGCTGGTCATCACCCATCCGCAGGTGGATTTACAGCCGGGTGAACTGGAAAAGCTGTTGCAGTACATGGACCGCGGCGGAAACCTGCTATGGCTGATCGATACCGAGTCGCTGCACGGGTTGCGGCCGCTTGCCGAAAAATTGAGCCTGGTACTGACCCCCGGAACCGTGATCGATCCCTCGCTTCCGCCACGCAGCGGCCCGCCGGTTTTTGCAGTCGCCGCCAACTATGCCCGGCACCCGGTCGTCGGCACGTTGCAGTACAACACCCTGTTTCCCCATGCAAGGCAGATCGGCGCCGATGACAATGCGGGCTGGCGCGTGACACCGCTGATCGACGTGGCGCCGCGCGGCTGGGTCGAAACCGGAAAACTCGATGCAAAACCGCAATTCGACAAAGCACGCGACCTCCCCGGCCCCGTGAATATTGCCAGCGCGTTCGAACGTGCGGTCGGTGACCGCGAGCAGCGCGTCATCGTCGTCGGCACCGGACATTTTCTGTCAAACAGCTACCTCGGAAACGGCGGCAATCTGGCACTGGGCGTGAGCATGCTTAACTGGCTTTCGGGTAACGATGCCCTGGTCGCGATCGATCCGCGCCCCGCTGCCGACACGCAACTGGACATCAACACCACGCGGCTGTATCTGATTGCGTTTGTCGTGTTGCTGCTGTTGCCCCTGCTCTTTGGCGGCGCGGGCTTTGCCGTCTGGTGGCGTCGCCGCAACGCGGCCTGATACTGTCCGATGAAACGCGGCTGGCTGCTCAACCTGATTCTGCTGGCCGCAGTTGCGGCACTGGGATGGCTGGCATGGAGTACACCATCGCGCGATGAGCTCGCCAGCCGGCCCCTGACATCACTGAAACCGTCGCAAGTCGGGCACGTGAGTCTGCAGCGCCCGAAGCAGCCTGATCTGAAGCTCGAACGTTCCGGAAAACACTGGATGCTGATCGCACCGGTACGCGCCCGTGCCGATGATTTCCAGGTGCTGCGCATGCTTACCATTCTTGAGGCGCGGCCGACCGCACGGCTGCCGGCCGTCGATCTGGCACGGTTCGATCTGCAATCACCTACGGCCGTATTGACCGTCGACCAGCAAAAATTCGCTTTCGGCAGCATCAATACCGTCACCCGCGAACAGTATGTGTTGCACGACGGCACTGTGTACGCCGTCGAACTGCGTCACGGTGCGGCATTGCCGGCCGACGCCGGCGCGCTGATCCGGCGCGTGCTGCTGGCCGAAAACGAGCAGCCCGTCGTTATCACTTTGCCCGAATTCAGCGTGCGCAAGTCCGACGGCAAATGGGCTATGGTCCCGTCCGTCGCCGGTACGGGGCAGGATGACCTGCAGCGTTATGTCGATCTCTGGCGCTATGCCACGGCGGCTACGGCGGAGCCTTATGACGGCCGGAAGCCGCTGGGCGACATTCGCATCACCCTGACGGGTGGCGCGATATTGGAACTGGGCATCCTGCAGCGCGAACCGCAACTGGTGCTGTGGCGGCGGGATATCGACCTGCAGTATTTGTTCGCCGCTGCAGCCGGTCGGACCTTGCTGCGCAATCCGGCAACACCTGATGTAGCTGAAAAACAGCAATAAAACAATAACTTAAGATCGATGCCCGAGCTACCCGAAGTCGAAACTACGCGGCGCGGCCTGGCGCCTGTCGTCGAGCACAGAGTAATCCGGCGCGCGGTTGTGCGTCACCGCGGCCTGCGTATGCCGGTGCCGCGCGGGCTTGAGCGGCAGCTCGCCGGTGCACGCGTTGCGGCATTGTCACGCCGCGGCAAGTATCTGCTGTTCGAATGCACCCGGGAACATGGCGAATCCGGCACCCTGATCGTGCATCTTGGCATGTCAGGCCGGCTGTGGGTGGTCGACACCGTCACCCCCGCACAAAAACACGATCATTTTGATCTCGAGTTCGATAACGGCAGTGTCGTGCGCCTGCGAGACCCGCGCCGCTTCGGACTCGTATTGTGGCAGGCAGGTGATCCGTTCCGGCACGCGCTGCTGGCTGCCATCGGCCCGGAACCGCTGACACCGGCTTTTGACGGCGCGGTGCTGCACCGGGAAACGCGCAATCGCAGCACCCCGATCAAGCTGGTGCTGATGAACAGCCATGTCGTCGCCGGCGTAGGCAACATCTACGCCAACGAAGCACTGTTCCGGGCCGGAATCGATCCGCGCTTGGCCGCGCGGCGGCTCAGCCGCGCGCGCTGCGACACGCTGGCCACGGCCGTCAAGAAAACTCTGGGCCTGGCCATCGCCGCCGGTGGCAGCACGCTGCGCGACTATGTCGGTGGCGACGGACGCGCCGGATACTTTCAAAACCAGTTTCTGGTGTATGGACGTGCCGGTGAATCCTGTACGCGCTGCGGCACGGCCATCCGCGAATTGCGCCTGGCTCAGCGCGCCACGTGCTATTGCCCGCAATGTCAGAAACGGTAAACGGGAACTGCCCTAGCACTTGCCGCCGATATCCACCCAATCCTCGGGTGTCACCGGCAAAGCGCTCCAGACTTCATCAAAAGTAACGCCGTGTTCCGCCGCGGCCCAGCTGCCGGAGGCGGGATCAAAGGTCTCGATGCACCCGGATCCGTCTTTGCACGAAACGATACGGGCATATCCGCCACGCACCTTCTTCGGCCCGACCAGAACGCGGCCATCGGTTTTCGCAACATTGGTTGCGTTGATTCTCAAGAGTGACATCCCGCCGTCGAGTATAGGCGCACCGGCTGGATTGTGCTTGCATATCGACCGGATGCGGGATGAAGCGCGTACGGTTTCCCGCCGTCACCGTACGACCGTCATGTGCAGCAGGCACTCGCGGCACCGCTGCCCGAAGAATTTCATTGATGCATCAGGCCGGCGTCTTGTGCGCAGTAAGCCGCTGATATTTCTGCTCCAGCTCGCTCCGGGATTCGCGATGATCCGGATCCAGCGGAATGCAGTCGACCGGACAAACCTTCTGGCATTGCGGCTCGTCGAAATGCCCCACGCATTCGGTGCATTTGTCCGGATCGATGACATAGATTTCCTCACCGGCGGAAATGGCCTCGTTCGGACACTCGGGCTCGCACACGTCGCAATTTATGCACTCATCGGTGATGATCAGCGCCACGATCAGCCCCCGAGATCCTTGATCTTCACCTGCAGTCGCCGTGCCACGCCTGGCGAAACAAATTTTGAAACGTCGCCGCCGAGGACGGAGATTTCGCGTACCAGCGTCGCCGACAGAAACATGTATTCTTCCCCCGGCGTCATGAAAACCGTCTCGACATCCGGATACATCTTCCGGTTCATGCCGGCGAGCTGAAACTCGTAATCGAAATCCGACACGGCGCGCACACCGCGCACGACTATCTGTGCACCATGATCCTGCACGAACTTCATCAACAGACCTGAAAACCCCGCCACGGTAACGTTCTTGACGTCGCCAAGCGCGTCTTTCGCCATATCGATACGTTCTGCAAGGGTGAACAGGGGCCGCTTGGTGCGACTGTCGGCAACGGCAATCACGACGTGATCGAACAAAGTAGCGGCGCGACGAACCAGATCCTCATGACCCAGCGTCATCGGATCAAATGTTCCGGGATATACCGCCTTATTGTTCATGTACGCTTCTTTTCAGTAATTGATGGCTGACCTGCCCGGCACGGCCGCTCCTGACCACCGCCCAGCCAGGCGGCGCAGACAGTGCCCGCGCCCGCTCACAATACACCAAGCCGTCCGCCGTCAGGCACCGTGGCAGCAATTCCAGCAGTTGCCGCCACTGGTCATCGGCAAACGGCGGGTCTGCAAACACCACCTGATAGCGGCCATCATGATGCTGAATGAATTCTAGCGCATCGGCGCGAACCACTTCCACACCGGTGGCGTCGAGCATTTCCCGGTTCGCCTGCAACGCACGCAGCGCGGTCGCGTCCCGCTCGACCATGACCACGCGACGCGCTCCGCGCGACGCCGCCTCAAAACCCAAAGCGCCGCTGCCTGCGTACAAATCAAGGCAATCCCGGCCGGTCAGATCCTGTCCGAGCCAGTTGAACAGCGTTTCACGTACACGGTCAGGCGTCGGGCGCAGGCCGGGAAGAGCCGGAAAGCGCAGTTTGCGGCTGCGCCATTGACCGCCGATTACGCGTACCTCGCCGGTCTTCACGCGTTGCCGCGCCGGTCAATGCGCCGGTTTCGCAGATACAGTTTGTTCAATATCGGCACCGACCACCACTGTCACCATCCTGTCGGGATCAATCCGGCGCGCAAATGCGGCCTTGATATCCGCAACGGTCACGCGCTCGACATTGCCGATAAAATCCTCCAGGTAGGTGATTGGCAGCCCGTAGAACCCGATAAGTCCGAGATACGCATGTATCTTGCGGTTACTGTCGATGCGCATCGGAAATCCGCCGACGATGTTCTGCTTCGAGGCCGTCAG
>JAOUIN010000202.1 GCA_029883965.1 Betaproteobacteria bacterium | reverse complement strand
GGAACGGACTATAGGCACGCCCAGCAGTTTGTTGAGCTGGGACAGTGCAATGATGATGGCTGCGCCATTGGTGAATCCCACGATCACCGGATGCGACAGAAAACTGACTATGGCCCCCAGCCGGAACACGCCCATCAGCAATTGCATCACCCCCGTGATCAGCGCGAGCAATATCGCCAGGGCAATGAACTGGTCGCTGCCCGGCGCTGCAAACTGGGCCAGCGTCGACCCGACCAGCAGCGATACCATGGCAACCGGCCCTGACGACAGCTGGCGGGACGAACCCCACATGGCGCCTATGAAAACCGGCAGGAACGCCGCGTACAAACCGTAATACGCGGGCAGCCCCGCCAGTTGGGCATAGGCCATGGATTGCGGCACCAGGACCATCGCCACGGTAATCCCGGCGATCAAGTCGGCACGCAATGTCGAACGGCTGAGCGGAAACCATCTCAAAAACGGCAGGCAACGGTAGAACGCATTCGTCAGCGGCGTGCGCCGCCGCCACCACGCGACCGAATCGTTTCTGCGGTCAAGCGGCATCGATGAACAACCGCTGTTTCAGGACGTGCAGCTCGTCACGCAACCGGGCCGCACGTTCAAATTCAAGGTTGCGCGCGGCATCGAACATCTCCTTTTCGACGCGCTTGATCTCGCGCGTCATCTCCTTGCTCCCCATCGCGTCGTAACGTGCCTGATTCTGCGCCGCCTTCAGTTCCTGGCGGGCGCTGTCATGGTCGTAAGCACCGTCAATGATGTCCTTGATGCGTTTCTTCACGCCGATCGGCGTGATGCCTTCGGCCAGATTGTGCGCGAGCTGTTTGGCGCGACGGCGCTCGGTTTCACCGATGGCACGCTTCATGGAGTCGGTCATGCGATCGGCATAGAGTATGGCCTTGCCGTTGAGGTGACGCGCCGCGCGGCCTATGGTCTGAATCAGCGAGCGCTCTGACCGCAGGAACCCCTCCTTGTCGGCATCGAGTATCGCCACCAGCGACACCTCCGGCAGATCGAGGCCCTCGCGCAGCAAATTGATACCGACCAGAACATCGAATTCGCCCAGGCGCAGGTCACGGATGATCTCGACGCGTTCGACGGTCTCGATATCGGAGTGCAGATAGCGCACCTTGATACCGTTCTCGGCCAGGTAGTCCGTCAGGTCTTCGGACATGCGTTTGGTCAGCGTGGTCACCAGCACCCGCTCTCCGACGGCGACGCGCGCATTGATCTCCGACAGCAGGTCGTCAACCTGTGTGGTTGCCGGCCGCACCTCCAGCGCCGGGTCCACCAGCCCCGTGGGCCGCACTACCTGCTCGACTACCTGGCTCTGATTCACGCGCTCGTATTCCGCCGGTGTGGCCGACACAAACACGACGCGACGCATGAACTTCTCGAACTCATCGAAACGCAGCGGCCGGTTGTCCAGCGCGGACGGCAGACGGAACCCGTAATTGACCAGATTCTCCTTGCGCGCTCTGTCCCCCTTATACATGCCGCCGACCTGGGGAATGGTGACATGGCTCTCATCGATAACCATCAGCGCGTCTTTAGGCAGGTAATCGATCAGCGTCGGCGGCGGGTCACCCGCTTTGCGGCCTGACAGATGGCGTGAGTAGTTCTCGATACCCTTACAGAAGCCCATTTCGTTGAGCATTTCCAGATCAAAACGCGTGCGCTGCTCGATGCGCTGGGCTTCAATCAGTTTGTGTTCCTTCACGAAAAAATCGATGCGCTCACGCAGTTCCAGCTTGATCGCCTCAACTGCGCGCAGCGTCGTGGCGCGCGGCGTCACGTAGTGACTGGATGGATACACCGTGAAACGCGACACCCGCTGCAGAATGTGCCCGGTCAGCGGGTCGAATACCTGGATGGTTTCGACCTCGTCATCGAACAACGACACCCTCACCGCCGTCTCCGAGTTCTCCGCCGGAAAAATATCGAGGATGTCACCGCGTACCCGGAACACGCCGCGCTTGAACTCGATATCGTTGCGTTCGTACTGCATCGAAATCAGCCGCTCGATGGCATCGCGCTGGGACAGTTTTTCGTTCTCGCGCAGGTGCAGGATCATGCCGTGATAGTCGACGGGATCGCCGATACCGTAAATCGCCGATACCGTGGACACAATGATGGTGTCGCGGCGCTCCAGCAATGCCTTGGTTGCGGACAGGCGCATCTGCTCGATGTGTTCGTTGATGTTGGAGTCCTTCTCGATAAACAGGTCTTTCGAAGGGACGTAGGCCTCCGGCTGGTAGTAATCGTAGTACGAAACGAAATACTCCACCGCGTTCTCGGGGAAAAACTCGCGCATCTCGGCATAAAGCTGAGCCGCCAGCGTCTTGTTGGGCGCCATGACCAACGCCGGACAGCCGAGGCGCGCGATCACATGCGCCATGGTGTAGGTCTTGCCCGAGCCGGTCACGCCCAGCAAAGTCTGGTGGACCAGCCCGTCACGTACACCCTCGGTCAGCTTGGCGATCGCTTCCGGCTGGTCCCCTGCCGGCTCAAACGTCTGGTGCAGGCGGTACGGGCTGTCGGGAAAAGTGACGATTTGTTCCATGGGATCAACGCAAAACGCCCATGTTACCGGTTTCGCCCCGTCGTCGCGACGCGCCGGCCGGCGCTGACACCCGCAACGCTTCTTGGGTGCAGTGCAAAAAGACGGCTAAAATGGCGCCTGCCATCACTTTTCAACGACTTTTCAGCGGTATAACCAGCCCGCCTACTCCATGACCTCTTCAGTACTCGAAAAAATCGAAATGGCGCCCAAGGATCCGATCCTGGGCGTAACCGAAGCCTATAACGCGGACCAGAATCCGAAAAAAGTGAATCTGGGCGTCGGTGTTTATACCGACGACAACGGCAAAGTGCCGGTGCTGCAATGTGTGCGCAAAGCCGAGCAAAAGCTCGCTGAGACCGCGATGCCGCGCAATTACCTGCCCATCGACGGGCTCGCCACGTATGACCGCGCCGTGCAGGAGACGCTGTTCGGTGCCGACAATCCCGTCCTGAAGGCCGGCCGCATTGTCACGGCGCAGACGCTGGGCGGCACCGGCGGCCTCAAGGTCGGCGGTGATTTCCTGCGTCGCGTCAACCCGAAAGCCGAGATCTACATCAGCGATCCGAGCTGGGAGAATCATCGTGCGATCTTTGAATACGCCGGGTACACGGTCAAGACCTACCCCTACTACGATCCGGCGACGCATGGCCTGAATTTTGACGGCATGCTCGGCGGTCTGGACAAACTGCCTGCCGGCGCCATCGTGCTGCTGCACGCCTGCTGCCACAACCCTACCGGCGTCGACTTGACCGCGGACCAGTGGGAAAAAGTCATCGCCGTGGTCAACAAGCGCGGACTGGTGCCCTTCCTCGACATCGCTTACCAGGGCTTCGCCGAGGGTCTGGAGGCTGACGCCGTGACCATTCGTCGCTTCACCGCAGAGTGTCCCGTGGTATTCGTGTCGAGTTCATTCTCCAAGTCGCTGTCGCTCTATGGCGAACGCGTCGGCGCCCTGAGCATTGTCACCGCGAGCAAGGAAGAGGCCGCGCGCACATTGAGTCAGCTAAAACGCGTCATCCGCACCAATTACTCCAATCCGCCGACCCATGGCGGCCAGGCGGTGGCGATGGTGCTGGGCTCACCCGAACTGCGCCAGATGTGGGACCAGGAACTGGGCCAGATGCGCGACCGCATCAAGATCATGCGCAAGCAACTGGTCGACAAGATCCGCGAGCAGCGCGCTGATTTTGACCTCAGCTTCATCGTCGAACAGCGCGGCATGTTCTCGTATTCGGGGCTCACCAAGGAACAGGTGCACCGCCTGCGCGATGAATACTCGATCTATACCATAGACAGCGGCCGCATCTGTGTCGCGGCTCTGACCTCGAAGAACATCGATTATGTTGCGGAGGCCGTCGCCAAAGTTCTGGTCTAGGTGGCGTTTTACGCAGGCGATCGCGTTTGTTTCGCGTTGACCGTGATGCGTTCCGCAGATAGAATACGCCCCTGCTTGAAACGGTAACGGTCCGTTTTTACAGCACAATTCCCCGATAGCTCAGTTGGTAGAGCACCTGACTGTTAATCAGGTTGTCCCTGGTTCGAGCCCAGGTCGGGGAGCCAGAATTTTTTGTACCTAGTCTTGCACTTAGGCCCTGCCACCCCGGCGGGGCTTTTGTGCTTCTGGGGGCGCAATACCGAGAGTCAGGAGGTCGGTATAGGAGCGCCAAGGCAGGAGCTGGTGAATCGCCCCCGGTTGCATAGACACTCTTGAGCCTTAAACTTGAGGCTAACAGGAGGTGTGATGAGCGGCAAGCGATGCGCGGAGGAGTTGAAGATCGAGGCCGTGAAGCAGGTCACGGAGGGCGGCTACCGACTAAGTGAAGTAGCCGAGCGGCTGCGGGTGTCCTCGACGACGCGGAGCGGACCATCAAGGTGGATTACAGCGTGTACCACTACCTCGGCTGGGTGCTGGGCATGTTTGCGCTGGTGGGCCTGGTCGGATTCCCGTTCGGCAGCGCAT
>JAOUIN010000201.1 GCA_029883965.1 Betaproteobacteria bacterium | reverse complement strand
GGCTTGTGAACTGGCGGCGGGGCGCATGAGTGTGCTCAACCGGCAGTTGCTGTCGTTGCGTGACCGGCTTGAGCGCGGGCTGGCGGAACTCGGCGCGGTGTTGTTCGGTGCGGCGGGCGTTCGCGTGCCCAACACCAGTTATTTCGCCCTGAAGGGCATCGACGGCGAAGTGCTGGTGATCGAACTCGACAAAGCCGGTTATGCGGTCGCGGCCGGTGCGGCTTGCTCAAGCACCAGCACCGAACCGTCGGCGACATTGCTGGCGATGGGTGTGGCGCCGGAAATTGCCCGCGGCGCGGTGCGGTTTTCGCTGGGTGCGGGCAACACGGCGGAGCAGGTGGACGAATTTTTGAAGGCGCTGGCGACCATCGCGCGGCGTTTGCGGCGGCTTACTGCCGTCGCGGTTTGACAGGAGCGTAAGCATGGCAATTCAACTGACGGAAAGTGCGGCACAACAGATCAAGGCGCAGCTCGAGAAGCGCGGCAAGGGACTGGGCCTGCGCGTGGGCGTAAAGAAGGTCGGCTGCTCGGGCTGGGCGTATACCTACGACTATGCCGATGCGGTGCAGCCGGAGGACCGGGTGTTCGAAGCGCATGACACCAAGGTTGTCATCGACGGCAAGAGTCTGGAATTCATGGACGGCTCGACGCTGGATTACGTCAAACAGGGGCTGAAACAGGCGTTCCAGTTCAGCAATCCCAACGTCGATGCGATGTGCGGCTGCGGCGAGAGCTTCAGCGTGAAGGAAAACGTCAGGGAAAAAGCATAGTCGCAGCGGTCGTTGAGCGCAGAAACTAAACCGGAATTGGAGACATGAGCACAGTTTTAGACAACCTCGTCAGCCAGCCCTACAAGCACGGCTTTGTCACGGACATCGAGTCCGAGACCGCGCCCAAGGGGCTGAATGAAGACATCATTCGCATGATTTCGGCGAAGAAAAAAGAGCCGGAATGGCTGCTGGAATTCCGGCTGCAGGCCTATCGTCACTGGCTGACGATGACCGAGCCGCAGTGGCCGAACGTGCATTACCCGAAAATCGATTTTCAGGCGATCAGCTACTTTTCCGCGCCCAAACCCAAGCTCAAGAAAAGCATGGACGAGGTCGATCCAGAACTGCTGCGCACGTTCGAGAAACTCGGTGTGCCGATGCACGAGCGCGCGGCACTGGCCGGTGTTGCGGTCGATGTCATTTTCGACTCGGTGTCGGTGACCACCACGTACAAGGAAAAACTCGCTGAAGTCGGCATCATTTTCTGCTCGATCTCGGAAGCGGTGCACAACCACCCGGATCTGGTAAAGAAATACATGGGCTCGGTGGTGCCGGCCGGTGACAATTATTATGCGGCGCTGAATTCCGCAGTGTTCACCGACGGTTCGTTCTGCTTCATCCCCAAGGGTGTCAAGTGCCCGATGGAACTGTCGACCTATTTCCGCATCAATACCGAGGGATCAGGCCAGTTCGAGCGCACGCTGATCGTTGCTGAGGAGGGCGCAAAAGTGTCGTACCTCGAGGGTTGCACCGCGCCCAAGTTTGATACCAACCAGCTGCATGCAGCGGTGGTGGAACTGGTGGCGCTGGATGATGCCGACATCAAGTATTCGACGGTGCAGAACTGGTATGCCGGTGACGAGAACGGCAAGGGCGGCATTTACAACTTCGTCACCAAGCGCGGCCTGTGCAAGGGCGTCAATTCCAAGATCTCGTGGACCCAGGTCGAGACCGGTTCGGCGATCACGTGGAAATATCCGTCGTGCGTGCTGCTGGGCGAGAATTCGATCGGCGAGTTCTATTCGGTGGCGCTGACCAACCACCGCCAGCAGGCCGATACCGGCACCAAGATGATCCATATCGGCAAAAACACGAAAAGCACGATCATCAGCAAAGGCATTTCGGCGGGGCATTCGAACAACAGCTATCGCGGGCTGGTGAAAATCGGACCGAAGGCGGCGGGTGCGCGCAATTTCTCGCAGTGCGATTCGATGCTGATCGGCCAGAAGTGCGGCGCCAATACGTTCCCGTACATCCAGGTGCAGAACCCGACGGCGAAAGTCGAGCACGAGGCGACCACGTCAAAGATCGGCGAAGACCAGTTGTTCTATTTTCAGAGCCGCGGCATCCCCACCGAAGAGGCGGTGTCGATGATCATCAATGGCTTCTGCAAGGATGTATTCCAGCAACTGCCGATGGAGTTTGCCGTCGAGGCGACCAAGCTCCTTGGCCTGAAACTTGAAGGTAGTGTCGGATGATCAACAGGAACGCAACAACATTACTCGAAGTAAGCAACCTGACCGCGACGGTCGCGGGCGTCGAGATCCTGAAAGGGATCAACCTGACGGTGCGCGCCGGTGAAGTGCACGCGATCATGGGACCCAACGGCTCCGGCAAGAGCACTTTCGCCAAGGTGCTGGCGGGCCATCCGGCGTACACGGTCAAGGGCGGCACTGTGCTGTTCCGGGGCAAGGACCTGTTCGCGCTGTCATCGGACGAGCGCGCGCGCGCCGGCATGTTCCTCGGTTTCCAGTACCCGGTCGAAATTCCCGGCGTCACCAACAGTGCATTCCTGCGCCTGGCCTACAACACCGTGCAGGTTCCGCGCGGCAGGGATGATCTCGATCCGCTGGAGTTCGACGACCTGGTGCGCGAAAAAATGAAACTGCTGGAAATGGATCCGGGCTTCCTCAGCCGCAGCATCAACGACGGTTTTTCGGGTGGCGAGAAAAAGCGCAATGAGATTCTGCAGATGGCGCTGCTCGAGCCGGTGCTCGCACTGCTCGACGAGACGGATTCGGGGCTCGACATCGATGCGCTGCGCGTGGTCGCCGGCGGTGTCAACAAGCTGCTCAACGCCGACAACGCCTGCGTGCTGGTGACGCATTACCAGCGTCTGCTCAATTACATCACGCCGGATTACGTGCACGTGATGTCGGGCGGGCGCATCATCAAGTCCGGCGACAAGGCGCTGGCATTGCAGCTCGAAGAGCGCGGCTACGACTGGCTGCTCGAAGGCAAGGCCGGCAGCAAGGCAGGAGCCGCGGCGTGACGGTGCAGGCGACACATCCCTACGTGGCATCGCTGCTCGCCGGCAGCACCGTACTGCCGCAGAGCAATGCCAGCTGGCTCAACACGCGCCGTGCCGTGGCGCTGGAGCGCGCCAATTCGCTGTCGGTGCCCACCACACGCGACGAGGAATGGCGCTTTACCGATCTCACGCCGCTGACCCGCGTGCAGTTTCAGCCGGTCAGTGAGGCGGCTGCCGTCAACGAGCCGGACATCGCCGCTTTTGCCGTGCCGGAGGCGGCCGTACGGCTGACTTTCGTCGACGGCGTATATGCACCCGCATTGTCACAGTCAGGCAGGCTTCCCGCCGGTTGCACGGTGGAACTGCTAGCTGATGCGCTGAAAAACCGGCCGGCACAGCTCGAACCGCACCTGGCTAAACTGGCGCATGGCGGACAGGAACTGTTTACCGCGCTGAACACCGCGTTTTTGCAGCATGGCGCGGTGATCCATGTGGCAAAGAACACGGTACTGAAGCAGCCGGTACACCTGCTGTTCGTGGCAACACGCGAGAACGCGGCCGCCTATCCGCGCTGCCTGGTCGTGGCCGAAACCGGTGCCGAATGCGCCGTGATCGAAGACTATGTCGCGCTGAGTGATAAGACCTATCTGACCAATGCGGTGACCGAAATCGCGGTGGCTGCGAATGCTTCGGTACGCCACATCAAGCTGCAGCGCGAAAGCGCGGCGGCGTTTCATATCAGCACCTGCGCGGTGACTCTGGCGAAGGATGCACGCTACTTCGGCCATGCCGTGACCTTCGGCGCGCGGCTGTCGCGCAACAACCTCGGCATCATTCAACAGGGCGAGGGCGCGCATGCACAGATCGACGGCATCGCGCTGATCGGCGGCCGGCAGTTGGCCGACACTCACACGCTGATGGATCACACGCAGCCGAACGGTACCTGCGAACAGGTGCATAAGACCATTGTCGGCGGCGGCGCGCATGCGGTGTTCAACGGCAAGGTGTTCGTGCGCGAGGGCGCGCAATTGACCGATTCGTCGCAGCAAAGCCGCAACCTGCTGCTGTCGGACAAGGCGCATGTCGACACCAAGCCGCAGCTCGAAATTTTTGCCGACGACGTCAAGTGCGCGCACGGCGCGACCGTCGGCCAGCTTGACGCCGAAAGTCTGTTCTATCTGAAAAGCCGCGGCCTGTCGGATGCGCAGGCGCGCAACCTGCTGACCTATGCCTTCGGCGCGGAGATCATCGACCGCATACCCGTGCCGTCGCTGGTGGCGCAGCTGGAGAAATTCGTCATGGCGCGCACCGAGGGCGGGATATGAGCGGGCGCGAGCCATTGGCCGCTGCGGTTGCACCGCCGACGGCACTGGACGTTGCCCGGCTGCGCCGAGATTTTCCCATACTCGATCTGAAGGTGAACGATAAGCCATTGATTTTTCTGGATAATGCGGCTTCCAGCCAGATGCCGCGCCAGGTCATGGAGCGCTGGATCAAGTACCGTTCCGAGCAACACGCG
>JAOUIN010000200.1 GCA_029883965.1 Betaproteobacteria bacterium | reverse complement strand
CCAGCGGCTCGCGAAACACTTTGACATCAGCTACGCACAAGCCGAAACGCGCTACACCCGTTTCGACAAAGCCGAGAAAACGCGCTCACTGCGCCAGCAGGAAGACGAACACTTCGGCCGCATCTGCAAGCTGTTCGACACCAAGAAACGCCGGTGCACGGTGTACGAGGCCCGCCCCGGCGTCTGCCGCGAGTATCCCGACGGCAAACGCTGCGGCTACTACGAATTTCTGGAGTTCGAGCGTGAGCATCAGGATGATCCAGAGTTCATCGCGACCACATAAATATCAATAAGATCATTTAGTTATACATCATCCTGCCCGTCGCATCGCAGCGACGGGCGCAAAAAACCCCGCGCCGTAGCGCGGGTTTTTTATTGGTTCCAAGCTCGATCAGCAACCGGCTTTGCAAACGCCGCCACCGTCAAACTCCATCATTTTGCCGCTCAGCGGGATATGCACCGGCACCTTGACGGCCTTCATGAACGTTTCGGTCTTGGTTCCCGGTAACACCTTGCCGCCCTTGGTCGCGACTTCATTGGCATGCGAAGCAATTACCGAAGCTGGTTTGACCAGATCGTTGATCACATAGGCCGCCTCTTTCGGGCCCGTGGAAAAACCGTCACCGATGTTCATCACGGCAAGAGTGGCCTTGTAATAACCGCGCACCACCCTATCCTGTGCCGCAGTAATGCCGGTATCACCGGAGAGATAGGCCACGAGGCCATTGCTGAACTGGAGCACATAGCCGGTGGCCTCGCCGACATAGCCGGCAATACCCGCTTCCTCCATGTGTTTGCCCAGGTCGCCACCGATATAGGCCGGGTCAAGGCCGTTGCTGTGTATCGCTGGCACCGTTGCAATCGTCACGCCGCCAATTTTCACACTGCCGCCAAAGCGGGTAAGGATGGAGTTCTTGGGGTCACCGCCGTTGGCTTTGAGTTTGCCGGCGAAAAACGGCGGCATTTCACTGCCCGTGACGATCTTGGCCTTCTTGGCCAGCGCAATGTTCACCGTATTCGAGTTGGGCACTGCTGACACCGAGGTATCAGGCTTGTCGCAAGTACCCGAGTTGGGGGCTTTGTTATGGGCATTGCCGACATGGTCACCGTGCATGTGACTGACCAGGATGATGTCGATCTTGCCCAGCCGCGGATCATCTGCTCCCGCTACCGTTCGCCCGGCATCATAAAGAATGCGCGTGCCGTTCGGGTCTTCGAAAATCAGGGCCCGGTCCTGCCGGCAGAACTCGCCTTCCTGCCCGCCCAGCGGCGTCACCTTCACATTGGCAGCGTTGGCGCCTGCCATCACCAGCCCGGCGAGTAATGCCCCGGCCAGCTTCAACTTCATGCTTGTCCTCATTCCTGCCTCCTTTGGTTAACAAATCTGCCCATGGATCGTGCCCCGGGCACCATTCCGCTCAAACACATGCACGTGCGATCAGCGCCCGCAAAAATGTCTCGCAATGCGCCACCTGTTCCAGCGTAACAAACTCATCCGGCTTGTGCGCCTGCAGTATCGAGCCCGGTCCGCACACGACGGTGGGCACGCCCGCCACCTGGAACTGTGAAGCCTCGGTGCCGAATGAAACCTTGGCTATGTCCCGGCGACCCGACAGTTCCTGCGCCAGACCGGCGATTTCGGACTCCGCGCCGGTATCCAGCGGCGGAATCTCCGACATTTTGGCTATTGTAAACCCGCTCTCTGGATCGACCGCATGCATCTCCGGTTCGATCTTATTGCGCACATGCGCTTCAAACTCACGCAACAACGCTTCGGGATCATCACCGGGCAGGCTGCGGAACTCGAAATCGAACACGCAGTCTTTGGGCACGATATTGAGCGCCGTGCCCCCGTGGATCGTGCCAGTGTGTACCGTCGTATAAGCCACGTCAAATCCGCGGTCGTAGGGCCCCTGATCGCGGTGCCGCCGCGCCATCTGCTTCAGATAGGTGATGGCTTCCGCTGCTGCTTCCACCGCATTGACGCCGTAAGGGGCATACGCCGAATGCGACGCGAGCCCGCGCACCGTGCAGCGGTAGCTCTGCTTGCCCTTGTGCGCAATCACCGGGCGCATTTCCGTCGGCTCGCCGACGACGCACGAGCGTGGCCGGATACCCGCCTGCGCCATGTCCGCCAGCAGGTCGCGCACACCCAGACAGCCGACTTCCTCATCATAGGAAAAGGCCAGGTGCACCGGCGTCTTCAGGCCGCGCTGCACGAACTCCGGCACCACGGCCAGCGCGCAGGCGATGAAACTTTTCATGTCGGACGTACCGCGGCCATAAAGGCGGCCGTCGTGCTCGACCACGGCAAACGGATCACTGCTCCAGTCCTGGCCGTCGACCGGCACGACATCGGTATGGCCCGACAGCGCCACACCCGACAAACCACGCGGGCCCAGCGTCGCGAACAGATTGGCCTTGCGTTTGTCCTGGTCAAACGTCAGGCGCACGTCTGCGTCGAGCGGCCGCAGCAGCTCGCGCACATAATCGATCAATTCGAGGTTGGAGTCCCGGCTGACCGTCGCAAACGCAATCAGTTCGCGGATCAGCTTGAGGGTTTCGGCGCCGGGCGCGACATCGGGCTTCATCTGAACGTCCGTCGTTAAAGGTTCAGCATAGGCAGGCCCGCCGGCACTGTCAACGCACAGCATTGGAACCGGATTGATGCGTTATGCTTGCCTTTTCTTAAGATGAATTGCACATGAAACAATCCCCACGGTTTCTGCACGGATGGGCCCTGCTGCTCTGCCTCGCTTCAATCGCTCACAGCGCAATCACCCCCGCTGCCGAACTGCGCATCGGCCTCTCCGGTGAAGTCACTTCACTCGACCCGCATTTTCTCGCCGCGCAACCCAATCTGACCGTCGCGCGCCATGTTTTTGAGTCGCTGACCGATGTTGATCCGCAGACCCGGCTGATTCCGGGCCTCGCCGAACGCTGGCGTGCACTGGACGCGCTCAACTGGGAATTCAATCTGCGCCGCGGCGTGAAATTCCATGACGGCACCGAACTGACTGCCGAAGACGTCGCATTTTCACTGCAGCGCCCGCTGTCGATCAAAGGCAGTCCCGGCGGCTTCGCGTCCTTCGTGCGCGCCGTGGAATCCACCGCCGTGGTCGACAAGTACACGCTGCGAGTGAGGACAAAATATCCTTATGGCGCGCTGCCTGAAGAACTCAATTCGATCCTCATCGTGTCGAAAAAGCATGCGCTCAATGCCGGTCCCGAGGATTTTGATTCGGGCCGCGCACTGATCGGCACCGGACCGTACAGGTTCGTACGTTACCAGCGCGGCGACCGGCTGGAACTCGCGCGTCATGACGGCTGGTGGGGCCGGCGCCCGGCGTGGGACAAGGTCACGCTGCGCATTGTCACCGCCGATCCGTCGCGCACCGCCGCACTGTTGTCGGGCGAACTCGACGTAATTGAACACGTGCCATCGGCGGATATCAGAAATATAAATAAAAACAAGAAGTTACGCGTTATGCAAACGACCTCGTGGCGGACCATCCTGTTGCACGTCGATCAGTACCGCCCTCAACCGCCGGGCATTACCGGCGCCGATGGAAGCCCCCTCGCGCGCAATCCGTTCATGGACCGGCGCGTACGGCTGGCGATATCCAAGGCCATTCATCGCACCGCGATCGCCGAGCGCGTCATGGAAGGCCTCGCGGTGCCCGCCGCAAACATCGTGTCACCGGGCGTGTTCGGCCACAATGCCGCGCTGAAAGCAGAGCCCTACGATCCCGAAGGCGCAAAACGCCTGCTCGCCGAAGCCGGCTACCCGAAGGGTTTCAATATCACGCTCGCCGGCCCCAACAACCGCTACATCAACGATGAGCAGATCCTGCAGACGGTGGCGCAACTGCTGACCCGCATCGGCATCATCACCCGCGTCGAAGCCGCACCGATGTCGGCCTACCTGGGGCGTGTGCGCAAGGAAGAAACCAGTTTCTCGCTGCTCGGCTGGGGCTCGTTCGCCGCCGATCTGGCACTGCGCTCGCTGGTCGCCACTCCGACGCCCGACAAAGGCTACGGCGCGTGGAACTGGGGCCGCTACTCCAACACCAAAGTCGATACGCTGATGGAACAGGCGCTTGCCAGCGTCGATCGCCCGAAACGCGAAGCACTGGCAAGCACAGCCAACACGCTGGCGATGAATGACCTGGCCTTCATACCGTTGCATCACCAGATCGTCAGCTGGGGCATGCGCGCCGGTCTCAGCTACACGCCGCGCACTGACGAGTTCACCTTTGCCCATCATTTCACGCCGCGCTGAGGGTCTGACGTGCTGATGTTCGTGCTGCGCCGCCTCGGCCAGAGTGCGCTGGCACTGTTCGTGATGTCGGCACTGGTGTTCACCGGCGTATACGCCATCGGCAATCCGGTCGACATCCTGATCAACCCGCAGGCCGATCAGGCCGAGATTGCCCAGACCATCGCGCGTCTCGGTCTCGACCGCCCGTTGTGGGAACAGTACTGGGTGTTCCTCAGCGGCGCGGTGAGCGGCGATCTGGGAAAATCCTTCGCCGCCAGCGTACCCGC
>JAOUIN010000199.1 GCA_029883965.1 Betaproteobacteria bacterium | reverse complement strand
GTAAAACGCTTCTCGTAATGCTCCATCTCACCGGGATCCACGCCCATGTTGATGGTCTTCACCGCCACCGTACGTTCGAGCATGGGGTCAACGGCACGATAGACCACGCCCATGGCGCCGCGGCCGATCTCGGAGACGATGTCGTAGCGCCCGATTTTTTCCGGCTGGGTCATTGCGACGGCGGGTCAGCGGCCCCGGCTGACGCTGCGGAACACCGGGCCCCAGCTCGGATGACCGGCTTCCGCGGCGGTGAGCGTAAATTTCGGATCCGCGGACAGCGCGTTGTTGAATTCCTGCCGGCATTGTGCCGGGCGTTCGGTTACGCAGTAAATGAATGCAAGGTGCTTGTAGGCGATGGCCTGGTCGGGTCGCGACAGACCTTCGGCGAGGCTGGCCTGCAGCAGACGCTGCGCTTCGCCATAGTTGCCGCTTTCATACTGGGCGATGCCTGACTTCAGCCGGGCTTCCGGTGTCGGCAGTGCGTTTTCCTGCGTCTTGGCGCGTGCTTTGTCGAAATCGAATGAATCGGCAACGTATTGCGCGCTTTGCTTTACGGTTTCGCAGGCCGTCAGCAGGGGTGCCAGAAATAACAGTATAAAAATAAGTCGCATGGTCAATACCTATTGGAATCTATGACGAATTCTAATCTCTTCGCCGGCGCGGATATCAACGATCTGCACGTAGGATGCAAAACCCGGGTTGCGGATTTCAATTTTGTGGCGTCCGGCCTTGAGTGCGACGTCGCGCAACGGCGGCGCGGTACCGAACTTGTCGCCATCAACATAGACATCGCCCCACGGCAGGATTTGCAGCCGTACAGTGCCGGTGGAAACCGGTGCCGGAGTGGTTTCACGGGCTTGCGGCGGCGGGGCGGGTCTGCTCTCCACCCGGGCTCGGGGCGCCGGCGCGGATTGAGTTTCAGCGACGGGTGCCGGCGCCTTGACCGCCGGCGTCGTGCGCGGGGATTTTTTGACGTCCGGTTCGCGGGCCGCTGTTTCAACCGGCGGCTCGGCCTCGGGCGCTGCCAGTGTCAGTCGCAATGCGACCGCTGTGACGAGTATCAATGTCGCGGTCAGCGCGGTCACCAGCGGCGGACGGCGCATGAGCTGCGCGCGCGCGGTGTTGGCGGCAATATCAATCTTGTGCATTGCGGCCCGGGCGTGCCGGGTGGCGCTGCCCGGGGTTTTGCGCGGCGCGCGTACGGGCGCCGGATCGTCGCCCAGCAAGTACACCTCGTGTTCGCGCACGTGCTTGTCGGTGCGCGCGCCTTCAAAGGTGAACAAGTGCGCATAGTCGGGAGACAGCGCCGAAACCACTTCGTAGAACGAGCGCGATGCCAGCACCTGGTTGGTGTCGGCAAAGCTCATGATGCGCTGTGCGACATTGATGCCGTCGCCGATGATGTTGGGCTGCCCGTTGATGTCCTTGACCAGCCGCACCGGGCCGAGATTGATGCCGATGCGCAACCGCAGTGCGTTGTCGGCAGGTTCATTGCCGTTCTTCGCCGAGAGGGCATCGCGCAGCAACAGCCCCAGAAACAGGCCTTCCTCGGGATCACCAAGGAAGCTGATCGCCGCGCCATCGCCGGTGTCGAGGATGATGCGATCGTTTGTCGGGACGTCGGCCAGCGTCTGCGAGAGCAGTCCGTTGAACGTTTCCTTAACCTGCATCTGTTCCGCCACCGACTTCTTCGAATATTCGATAATGTCGATGAACACGACGGTGCAGATGACGGTGCGGTTGCCGCGGGCGGCCATGATGTTGGTGTCGACTGTCCGTTATTTGATGCGCATGCCGGGCTGTGCGCCGGAGTCCGGTGACAGCAGATACAGGCCGGGGGCGTCACCGCTGGCGGCGAGTACCATGCCCTCGGACATGCCGAATTTCATTTTGCGCGGAGCGAGATTGGCGACCATCACCGTCAGCCTGCCTTTCAACTGTTCCGGATCATAGGCGGCTTTGATCCCGGCGAATACCTGTTTGGTGCCGAGGTCGCCGACCTCGAGTGACAGTTTCAACAGCTTGTCGGCGCCTTCGACGTGTTCTGCATTGGCGATGCGCGCGATGCGAAGGTCGATCTTCGTAAAGTCGTCGATCGAGATGGTTTCGGGCTGGGTTGCGGCTTCCACGGCGTTCTCCTGATGCTGGGCATGGCGCTGCTGCGAGTGCGGCGCCGGTGCGGCGGGTTTGAGGCTTTCCTTGTTGGCTTCGGTCAGCGCGGTGATTTGTTTGGGATCGACGCGGGTCATCAAATGCTTGTATTGGGTGATGGCCGTCGGTCTCTTTGACAGGTCTTTCCAATTGAGGCCCGGTGTGCCAAGGAATGCTTCAGCTTGGGTTGCAAGAACCGGCAGGATCGGCTTGAGCATTATCGTCAGGCGATAAAAGGCTGCGATACATTCGCTGCATACTTCATGCAATTGTTTTCTGGCTGTGTCGGACTTGGCGAGTTCCCAAGGTTTGTTTTCATCGAAATATTGATTGATCTGATCGGCGTAAGCCATGATCAACCGAGTTGCTTTTCCGAATTCTCGCTGCTCATATGCGGAAGCGATCGCGTTTTCGTATTCGGTGGACATAATAGTGGCAGAGCCTGTGCCGGAGCGGGTTGGTCCACCGGAGGCAGAAGCGGGCATGACTTTGCCATCAAAATACTTAGTCAGAAAATTGGATGCGCGACTGGCAATGTTCACATATTTCCCGACCAGGTCGCTGTTTACCCGAGCAACGAAGTCATCGAGATTCATGTCGATGTCTTCCATGGTCGAATTCAGCTTGGCGGCGTAGTAATAGCGCAGCCATTCCGGATTCAGTCCCTGCGCGATGTAACTCTCGGCGGTAATGAAGGTGCCGCGTGACTTCGACATTTTTTCGCCGTTGACCGTCAGGAAGCCGTGCGCGTAGACCTTGGACGGGGTGCGGTAGCCGGCGTACTCGAGCATCGCCGGCCAGAACAGCGCATGAAAGTAGAGGATGTCCTTGCCGATGAAGTGCACCAGTTCGGTGTCACTGCCGGGTTTCAGGAACGCATCGGCGTCTATGGGGTTTCCGGCAACTTGTTGTTTCTTAACATAATTCAGGAAGCTGCCGAAGTAGCCCACCGGCGCGTCCAGCCAGACATAAAAGAACTTCTTGCCGCCGGTGCCGGGAATCGGAAAGCCGAAATACGGTGCGTCGCGCGAAATGTCCCAGTCCGAGAGCTTGGCCTCGCCGGGCGCGCCCAGCCATTCCTTCATCTTGTTGGCGGCTTCGGGTTGCAGGTGTGCCGCACCCTGGGTGTAGCCGCGCAGGAATTCCTCGCAGCGCCGGTCCGACAGCTTGAAGAAATAATGCTCGGACGCCTTGCGTACCGGTGCTGCACCGGAGACCGTCGAATAGGCATTCTTCAGGTCGGTGGGCGCGTAGGTCGCACCGCATACTTCGCAGGAGTCGCCGTACTGGTCCTTCGCGCCGCACTTCGGGCATTCGCCCTTGATGTAGCGGTCGGGCAGAAACATGTTCTTGACCGGGTCATAAAACTGCTCGACCGAGCGCGTTGCGATCAGATCAGCTGCCTTGAGTTTGCCGTAGATGTCTGCGCACAGCGCCTCATTCTCCGGCGAATCGGTGGTGTAGTAATTGTCGAAGCTGACGCCGAAACTGTCGAAGTCGCGCTTGTGTTCGTGCCACACGCGATCAATCAGTTGTTTGGGCGTGATGCCTTCGGCATCGGCGCGCAGCATGATCGGTGTGCCATGAGTATCGTCAGCACCGACGTAATGGACTTCCACGGGGGACCCGTCGTCATTCACCTGCATGCGCTGAAAACGCACCCAGATGTCGGTCTGTATGTACTCGACCAGATGGCCCAGATGTATGGCGCCATTGGCGTACGGAAGCGCAGACGTGACCAGGATGCGGCGTCGTGACATGGATGAGAGTGGGCAGGCGTAGCTAAAGGATTGAATTGTAACAAACTATCCGGATTTCCCAGGGTTTCTGCGAGGGTGCGCGCGCACGCAATCATGCGTTGCCGAAAAAACCTTTGCCGGCATGGGGTTGTAGTGGTTTGTGGTGGTTTGCTGGGGGGTATCTCGTTACAATCGCGGCCTTATCCCGCAATCCGAACGGAATCCGAACAATGGCTGCAACCCCGATTACCGAGCAGGACATCCAGACCGCGCTCAAGCAACTGACTGATCCGAACACGCGCACCGACTACGTTTCCGGAAAATCCGCGAAAAACATCAAGGTCGACGGCAACAATGTCTCCGTGGACATCCTGCTGGGCTACCCGGCGAAAAGCCAGCTCGAGCCGATCCGCAAGGAGGTGGCGGCGAAGCTGAAAACGTTGCCTGGTGTGGGCAGCGTTACGGTTAACGTGTCGATGAAAATCGTGCCGCACGCGGTGCAAAGGGGCGTGAAGCTGGTTCCCGGCGTCAAGAACATCATTGCCGTGGCTTCGGGCAAGGGCGGCGTCGGCAAGAGCACGACCGCAGTAAATCTGGCGCTGGCGCTGGCCGCCGAGGGCGCCGCAGTCGGCGTGCTCGATGCCGACATCTACGGGCCGTCGCAGCCGATGATGCTGGGCATCGCCGGCCGGCCG
>JAOUIN010000197.1 GCA_029883965.1 Betaproteobacteria bacterium | reverse complement strand
CAGCGACGATGTATCGAACCACAACCTCGACATAAGCGCGGCCAGCTGCTCATCACCCAGCGCCGTCAATGCCGGATAGAGCTTGCGCCGCGCCGTAAACACCAGCGCCAGTACCGGCTCGATCGCATCCAGTCCGGGCGGAACCTCAAGTGCGCGCTCACGTGCCTCTGCAACCGCCTGCCGTTTGGCTTCCAGCGCCGCCAGAAAACTGTCAGCGCCGCCGTCCTGCTCCATGCCGGCCAGCAGTGCATTGAAGTGGCGCTGAAAGATCTCCGTATCCAGCGGCACCGGCAGATCCACCGGCACGACTTCGGCCGGCACTGTGGCAACCGCAGAGGATGCCGTGCGTTTTCCGAACCAGAGCATTGCCGGACTTTCAGGCCGCCTTTTGCGCGGCGCTGGTCAGGTCGCCCACCGCACGCATGGCCATGCTCAGTCCGTGCGCAATGCAGGTGTCGATATCTTCGGGTCCGAGGGCAGAACCGCCGACGTAAATCCCGCGCCGCGACGTGGAAAAAGTGGAAGTGTAGTGCTCGCCACGCTGCATGAAACCATGGTGCTCGAGCTCGACCCCGAACACCTTGGCGATCTCCGGATTGTCGAGATTGGGGTCCATGCCGATTGCGTGCACCACCAGATCGAACGGGATCACGATAGGCCGCTTGACCAGCGTGTCCTCGCCCTTGACCAGCAGCCGCCCGTCGGGCGCTTTGGTCACCTCGGCAATCCGTGCCTTGACGAACTTCGTATGGAATTCTTCCTGCGAGCGCCAGTAGAACTTGTCCTCGTACAGCCCGAAGGTACGGATATCCATGTAGTAGATGTACACGTCCGTTTTCGGCGACAGTTCCTTGATTTCCATCGCAAGGTTGGTGGACACGGTGCAGCAGATCTTGGAACACCATTCGCGGCCGATCTGGCGATCGCGTGAACCCACGCACAGCAGGATGCAGACGCGTTCGGGTGTGCGCCCATCCGAGGGACAGGCGATCTTGCCGGCGGTCACCATCTGCTCAACCTGGGTCGTGGTCACCACGTCCTCGTAGGTGCCGAAACCCCATTCCGGTTTGTTGATGGAATCGAAGTGCGTAAATCCCGTTGCAAGAACCACCGCGCCGGCGTTGACGGACTGGCCATTGGACAACGTCGCGGTGAAATTGCCGAAATCTCCATCAAGTTTGGTTACCGTGGCACCTTTGTGGATGGTGACACGCGAATCATCCTCAACGCGCTTGACCATGCGGCCGATGGCATCTTTGGCCCACTCGCCCGACGGCACGAGCCTGGCGTAACCGGAAATGATGGGCGCGCCGCCCAGTTTGTTTTCCTTTTCAACCAGCACCACGGGCTTGCCCACGGAGGCCGCGCCTGCGGCAGCGGACAGGCCGGCGGGGCCGGCACCTACGATCAATACGGTATCGTTCATCGTTTTATTACCTGCTTATCGCGAGTTCAGGGTTGTAGAGATACTCGATGTTGCCGGCCTCTACCTCTTTCAGGTAGGCCTCGAAACGACGCTTGGATTCGTCCCAGGAAATGCCCATTTTTTCGACCACTTCCTCGCAGGGGCTGGCATGCCACTGCAATTGCGCAATCTTGAACGGGTCAGCGCCGCAGGCCAGCGCGGCAAACTGGATGTCGGCCATGATCGGCATCGAATAATTCTGGTCATGCGCCTTGCCAATCCACTGGTTCTTGTCCATGGTGGTGATGCAACCGGTGTCGATGCCCAGCATGACATCAGCCTTGGCTTCCTCGCGCGCCACTTTGATCTTGCGATCCATCGTGAAGGAACGCGTAAATTCCCGTTCTGAAATGATGTGGCGAAAACCGAAACCGCAGCAGTCATACCAGGTCGAGTAATCGATCACCTGTGCACCGAGTGCCTCGGCCACCGAAGTACCCACAGCCGTGCGATTGCCGCCGAGCACGGTCGGATCGTAGATCGCATCCTCATGCACCATCTTGTAATAGTGGCATGCGGTATGCACGGTAACGCGCAATTTGGAAACATCGATGGTCTGCAGTTCGGACGCGATGCGCTTGCGCATCACATGCACCCACTCCGAGTAATGCACGATTTCTTCGGGTATCACCAGTTTGCCGTCAACCAGCCGCCCCAGTTTGCCGAGGATTTTCTTGACCTTTTCACGCAGCTGCGGCGACTCGATCAGATACTTGCGGACCTCCTTGTAGTTGCCATAGGACGTGCCGCAATGCACCAGTGGAAAGAAGTGACCCGGCTCGTGGCCGTGGTTCTTGCCGGAAACGTAAGCCTGGTGGAAATTACGCAGAAACACCGCCGCCAGCGATTCCAGGTTGCCGATGCCCGAGCCGTGATAATTCCACGCCGTGCACGAAGTCTGGTCGGTTTCGTCGAGATAATCCTTACCCGGCACCATGCCGAGCTTGTTCATGGTCCACAGCAATGCCGTCGGGTAGCCTGGAATGTTGCCGCACTGACCGCAGGATTTATGATGCCAGAGCTGCGCGGTGGGGATTTTCTTGTTCCAGCCGAACAGGGTCTGCACGTCGACGGGCTTGTGGGCATCCGAGACGCGGTGGACGATGATCTCGCCTTCCTTCTCCAATTGCCACATATGGTCGCGCACATCGTCCATGCGCTCGGACAGGTCCATGGTCCGGCGATCGACATGCTTTTCGACCCAGGCAGTGGCTTTCGCCGCATCTTCAGGCGACAAATTGGTCGGCTGAAAAAAAGACCCGTGTCCGGCAATGCCAGTGCCGTCGCTTGGATGCATTTCGCTGCTCATGATTTCCATCTCCTCAGGTGGTGGCCACGCAGAAAAACATCATGGCCCGCCGATTGATGCCCGCTGCGGGACGCTTAATCCTCGTCCTTGGCGTCCTCCAGCAGTTCCTCGTACTCTTCGCGTTTCTCTTCAATAAAGTCCTGGATTACGTCGAATAAATTTTCATCCATCGTTTCCAGCGAATCGAGCACGCCGGTCATTTCCCAGATCGTGTACATCTCGACCGAGGTTTTCAGGGACACTTCCCAGGCCGTATCGGTGGTCTGCAATGTGCGCACCGGTATCGCCTTGCGCAGCGTTTTAAGATCGCCCTTGACCTTCTGGATGTTCGGACCCCAGTCGGGAAAGTGATCCGGCTGGATCATGTCCGGAGACAACTGGTTGCCGGTGGTGATCAGCTTCAGCATCACCCGACCGAACGGACGCAGCACGTCCTTTGCTGACTGGAACCCGTGCTTGATTGCGACTTCGCGCATGATGGCGACCAGTCCGCCGGGGGAGTTCTTGAACGGACAACGCGCTGCACAGGTCATGCACTGTGCGCAGGCCCAGATCTTCTCCTGCATCGCATCGTAAATCTGCTCGACATTTTCGGTCCACAGCAACTGCACGATCTCTCGCGGACTGTAATCGTAGAAATGTGCGGAAGGACATGTCGCCGTGCAGATGCCGCAGTTGAGACAGCCGTTCAGTTCATGGTCATAACGGATATCGCTCTTGATATCCTCAAACACTTCGCGCATTTCAGCGTAGGTAGCCATGGGCGGGTGGCGCCTGCTTCCGCAGCCGCTATTTTCTCTTCATGAAAAAGATGAATTCCTTGTCCACGGTGTCCGACGACAGCAATTCATTGCCGGTCTGCTTCGCGAACGCCTGAAAATCCTTCACTGCCCCGGGGTCCGTCGCCATGATCTTGAGCACCTGCCCGGTAGTCATGTCAGTCAGCGCCTTCTTGGCGCGCAGAATCGGAAGCGGGCAATTCAGGCCGCGGGCATCGAGTTCTTTGTCGAACTGCATTTAAACCTCGTCCATTGATTAAATTAGTGTAACATCGAATTCTAATATACTGGGAATCCGTCTGTGTCGCAAGGCAGCGTTTAGAAAAATACCGCGCCAAACGTTGTCTGCTACGCCGATTATAGACTCGCTGCAGCACCCGGTTGCCGTGATGCTGTAGCCCAGCGAATGCCCACATATCCGAATCGCAGGTTATAAGAATTAAAATCAATGGCTTATGCTTACAGTAACGCGTCTAGCATGTTGACTGGTATCTCTTTAACCGCGACGGGCTCACGTTCGCCGCAATCTGCCATATCGTTGTCCGGGAATTTCCATGGAAAAAAAAGACTTTGAAACTGATACCCGCTACACCATTGCCTGGCGGCAACCCGACGGCAATGTAATCCCGGCAACCATTTACGTGCATCGTACATACGATCCTTACATGATCGTGCGCATGACCGGCAGCGACGCCACGCTGCGCAAAATCGTCTACGCAGACATCACCCGAATCGTCGCCACGGAATCTGTTACGGCGGAGAACCGGCGCACAGTACCGGCGGCACTGCTTGATGAAAAAACCTGGCGTGATCGCACCGAGATGTCCCACTACGCATCGTCAGCGGCAAGAGGCAAATAAGGCGCACCGGTACGACTCCGGCGGTTACGGCTGCATCACTCGTCAGAATACGCTGACATTCCGCTCCGCCAGCAATTGCGACAGTCGCAAGTTGGCCGTTCCAAGACGATCCACCAGCAGTTCCAGAAACGCGCCGTTGAAATGGTGCCGGCACAATTCGGACGCCTGCGGCAG
>JAOUIN010000198.1 GCA_029883965.1 Betaproteobacteria bacterium | reverse complement strand
GCACACGCCGCACGCACAGTGTGCCGGCGCGCAGAGCGCACGCTGGTTGCCCTTGCACACGAAGAATCACTGCTGCCGCTGCCGCTGCAGTACCTGAACCGCTTATCCGACTTCCTGTTCGTAATTGCCCGGCATCTCAACCGGGCCAGCGGCAACAATGACGTGCTCTGGCAACAGGGCGGAAATCGCGGCTGAACCCGCACCGGGACACCGGTGACTCAACGGCGCGCGGCTCGCACGGTCTCCAGATGGGCGCAGACCAGGCGTGCGCCCTCCAGCAGGCGCGGCGTCGGACGCTGAATGAGATCGGGAGAAATCCGGTAGGCCGGCAATGAGTCCAGCGGCGGCGGCAACCCCGCCCAGCGCGCCGCGAATTGCTGCATCGTATCGGCCGAACTGCCACCGAGCACGACCTCTGGACGTGCCGCCAGCAACGCCTCCCGCGATACCTCGGGCGTGAGCGACGGCAGGGCACCGAAAATATTGACGCCGCCGCAAAGCCCGATGATTTCGCTGATTACATGCGCGTTGCTGACCGTCATCAGGGGTCTGGGCCAGATTTCGTAGAACACCCTCACCGGCGGTCCCGCGTAACGCCTGGACACCAACGCGCGCAAGTCGGCGGCGAGGCCTGCGCGTGCGCCTGCGCTCGCCGGCAGTGTGCCGGCCAGCGTGGCAACGGCTTCCATTGTCACCGCGATATCCGCCAGCCGCGCGGCGCCGGACACGTAGACCGGCACGCCGATACGCTCGATCCGGGAGACCATCTCGGGTGGTGTGCCCCCGTGCCACGCCAGCACCAGGTCCGGCTTCAGTGCCAGCATCTGCTCGATATCAAACTGTGCCGCATCGCTCACCACCGGGAGCAGGCGTGCCTCAGGCGGATGGTTGCTGAAGCGTGCGACGCCGGCCAGGCGGTTGCCTGCGGCCGCGGCATAAACGAGTTCTGTCAGATGCGGCGCCAGCGTGATAATACGTTGTGCCGGCTGTGCCAGCCGGATCTCGACGCCACGCGCGTCGGTCACCTGCACCGGCTGCGCCTGCACAGTGCCAGCGACCGTACCCGGCAGCATCCCGAGCACGGCCCATGCAACGACAATCATTCCGGAGTTTTTCAAAAACATCGCCTGCCAGGGATATCCGCCAGACCGCAGCCTGAGGGGCCGGCCTGCATCAGAGCGACCGGATTCGTGCACCCCACCGTGGAAATACGGGCGATCACCCGTCGAACCGGACTACCGGTTCTCTTCCATCACCCGCAGCAGCCGCGCACTGGTCTGGCGCAGCCGCAGCGACAGCATGGTCACCATCTTGATCAGGATTTTAGATCCCAGGCTCGGGTGATCCAGAATGATCTTCGCCATGCTGTCCCGGGTCAGCACCGCAAAAACCGTCAGCTGCGAAGCAATGCAGGTGGCAAACCGCGGTTCCCCGTCAATCATCGACATTTCGCCCAGCGTCATGCCCGGTCCTGCGCTGGTCATGTGCTGCTGTGCGACGCGAAAACTCTTCTTCAGGATATCGACTTCGCCATCAACGATCAGCATCATGAAATCGCCGGCATCACCCTCGCGTATGATCATCTGCCCCGGCTGCGCACGATAAACATCCATGTACGCGGCCAGGTCGGCGATATCCTCCTGTGAGAACTCGGCGAAGAACTGCGACTTCCCGACCAGACCGAAAATTTCCCCGGCAATGGCAGTCCCGGCACCCACGCGCTCCAGCTCGGCGAGGTTATTATGGTCAGCTGCCGCACTGAGATTGTCGTCGGCCATGGTCTTCTTGAAGTTAGGCGCCGTTACCAGTGTAGCCGCTTCCGCCGCCGTGGACTAATCAGCGGCGCCGGCCTTGAGGCGGCGCTTGCGCACCGCGTCAGCCAGTGTCTCCAGCAGCGCACGGCTCTCGTCCCAGCCGATGCAACCGTCGGTAATGCTGACGCCATAAGCCAGCGGCTTGCCCGGCACCAGGTCCTGTCGTCCCGCCTTCAGGTGACTCTCGACCATGACGCCGAAAATCCGGTCATCACCACCGCTGATCTGCCGGGCCACATCGTGTCCGACATCGACCTGTTTTTCGGGTTTCTTGCTGCTGTTGCCGTGGCTGAAATCGATCATCAGGCGCGCCGGTATGCCGGCCTCCGCCAGGCTCCGCCCTGCGGCATCCACGCTCGCGGCATCGTAATTGGGCGTCTTGCCGCCGCGCAGGATCACATGGCAATCCTCGTTGCCGGTCGTCGACACAATGGCCGAATGGCCGCCCTTGGTCACCGACAGGAAATGATGCGGCGCCTGCGCTGCGCGGATGGCGTCGATGGCAATCCTGATATTGCCGTCGGTACCGTTCTTGAAACCAACGGGACAGGACAGCCCTGACGCGAGCTCACGGTGGATCTGCGATTCGGTCGTGCGCGCGCCGATCGCGCCCCACGACACCAGATCGGCAATGTACTGCGGCGTAATCATGTCGAGGAATTCACAGCCCACCGGCATGCCGCTGTCGTTCAGTTCGAGCAGAAGCTCACGCGCAATACGCAATCCTTCATTGATGCTGAAACTGCCGTCAAGCTTGGGATCGTTGATCAGCCCCTTCCAGCCCACGGTCGTACGCGGCTTCTCGAAGTAAACGCGCATGACTACCAGCAGGTCGGCGGCAAGGCGTTTCTTGGCGTCGAGCAGCTTGGCCGCGTATTCCTTGGCTGCCTTGACGTCGTGCACCGAACACGGCCCCATGATGACCAGCAGACGGTCGTCGGCACCGTGCAGGATGCGATGGATGCCCTGGCGTGCCTCCCAGGTCGTATTCGCCGCATTTTCGTTCAGCGCGAGTTCGCGCAACAAATGCGCCGGTGGCGCAAGTTCCTTGATTTCCCTGATCCGCAGATCGTCTGTCTGGTGCAACATTTCCGTCCTATCTATCCATAAAATCAATGCATTATAAACGATAGTCGCCGTCAGCCCGTCGGCGTTACATCGTGCCGCCGACGGTCAGCCCGTCGATGCGCAGCGTCGGCTGTCCCACGCCTACCGGCACGCTCTGGCCTTCCTTGCCGCAGGTGCCCACGCCCGGATCGAGGCACATGTCGTTGCCGATCATGCCGACCCGGGTCAGTGCGTCAGGCCCGTTGCCGATCAGCGTCGCGCCCCTTACCGGATAGGTCAGTTTGCCGTTCTCGATCATGTACGCTTCGGAGGCCGAGAACACGAACTTGCCGCTGGTGATGTCAACCTGCCCGCCGCCGAAATTGACCGCATACAGGCCCCGGTCTACCGACGCGATGATTTCCGCCGGATCACGGTCGCCGTTCAGCATGTAGGTGTTGGTCATCCGCGGCATCGGCACATGCGCATACGATTCGCGCCGGCCATTGCCGGTAGGTGCCACGCCCATCAGCCGCGCATTCATTGCATCCTGCAGGTAGCCGCGCAGCACGCCGTCCTCGATCAGCACGTTGTGCTGCGTGGCATTGCCCTCGTCGTCGATATTGAGCGAACCACGCCGCCGTGAAATCGTACCGTCATCCACCACGGTCACGCCCGGCGCTGCGACCCGCTCACCGATTCGCCCGCTGAATGCCGATGTGCCCTTGCGATTGAAATCACCTTCCAGACCATGGCCAATGGCTTCATGCAGCAGGATGCCGGGCCAGCCCGGGCCGAGCACCACGGTCATGGTCCCGGCAGGGGCCGGCCGCGCATCCAGATTGGTCAGCGCCTGATGCACCGCCTTGTGCGCATAGTCGTTGAGCAGTTCTTCAGTGAAGTAGCCGTAGTCAAAGCGGCCGCCACCGCCGGCGCTGCCCTGTTCGCGCCGGCCACCGGATTCCACAATGACCTGCAGCGACAGACGTACCAGCGGTCGCACATCGGCGGCCTGCATGCCGTCATTGCGCGCCACCATGACGACTTCATACTCTCCGGCCAGAGACGCCATCACCTGCGTCACGCGCGAATCGATGCCCCGCGCAATGCGTTCGAGCCGTTCGAGCAGCGCCACCTTGTCTGTCGCAACGAGGCTGGCCAGCGGATCCTGCGGCGCGTACAGCGCCCGCAGATCACCGCGCCGCGTCACTGCCGTGCTGCCGCTGCTGCCCTGGCGCGCAATCGCCCGCGTCGCCTGCGCCGCCGACTGCAGCGCACTGAAGCTGATGTCGTCGGAATAGGCGAACGCCGTTTTCTCGCCACTGATGGCGCGTACGCCCACACCCTGGTCGATGTTGAAACTGCCGGACTTGACGATGCCTTCCTCAAGACTCCAGGACTCGCTGCGCGAATACTGAAAATACAGGTCAGCGTAATCGACCCGATGCGCCATGATCTCGCCGAATACCGCCTGCAGCCTGCCCTCATCCAGCGCGTGGGGTGCCAGCAGCATCGCACTGGCGGTTTCGAAAACATTGGCAGGTTTCATTAAATTCTCAATTAAAACAATAGGTTAAATTACACGAGGACCGCGACACCTTCACCGGCCCAGCGTACGGTGTTGCAACGCGGGCAGACTCTGCCGCAAACGTTTGATATGGGTACGATTCATGCCGGCAACAACCACGCCGGACCCGCGCGGCAGCCGGTCGAGAACTACACCCCA
>JAOUIN010000196.1 GCA_029883965.1 Betaproteobacteria bacterium | reverse complement strand
CAGAATCACCCTTGCGGGGTTCATGACCTGAACTGCCGGTGCGGTATGCACTGTTTCCCGACGGCGCTGCGCGCTTGCCCCGGACCCGCGCTTCGCGCCGGAGTGAGGTGATTGCAGATAAGCTCTGCCACGTCCGCAACCACACCGGAAAAAAATTTCTGCAGATGACGAACGAGGACGATTTATGAATGCAGCTCATAAACCCCGGGTGCTGGTGACCCGGGAGGTATTCGATGAAACACTGGATTATCTGCGCCGGCATTGTGAAGTTCTGGCCAATCAGGATGACGTTCCGTATGCGCCGGAGGCGCTTGCCGCGGCAGTGGCGGACCGCGACGGGCTGATGTGCTGTCTGACCGATCGCGTCGATGCGGCACTGCTGGCGGCAGCGCCGAACCTCAAGGCGGTGGCCAACATCGCCGTGGGCTATAACAATATCGACGTGCCCGCCTGCACTGCGCGCGGCGTGATGGCAACCAACACGCCGGGCGTGCTCGATGACAGCACGGCTGATCTTGCGTGGGCGCTGATGCTGGGCACTGCACGGCGTATCACCGAAGTAGAGCGCCGCGTGCGCGCGGGTGAGTGGACGGGCTGGCAGCTGAAGCAGTGGCTGGGCGTGGACGTGCATCATGCGACGCTGGGCATCATCGGCATGGGCCGCATCGGCCAGGCGATTGCGCGGCGTGCAAGCGGCTTCGAGATGAAGGTGATCTATCACAACCGCAACCGCATCGCGCCGGAGCTCGAGCGCAGGTGCAATGCGGCCTATGTGTCATTCGATGAACTGCTGGCGCAGGCGGATTTCGTGGTGCTGCAGATGCCGTACAACCCGCAAACACATCACCTGATCGGCGCGGCGCAACTGGAAAAAATGAAGCGCTCGGCGATCCTGATCAATTCCACACGCGGCGGCGTGGTCGATGACGCGGCGCTGGTGCAGGCGCTGCGCGACGGCACCATCCGCGGTGCAGGTCTTGATGTGTTCGAGAACGAACCGAAGCTCAATCCCGGTTTTCTGAAGCTCGACAACGTGGTGCTGGCACCGCATATCGGCAGTTCCACCGAGGCCACGCGCAAGGCGATGGCGATGCTGGCGGCGCAGAATCTGGTGGCTGCGCTCACCGGCGGCAAACCGCCGAATCTGCTCAATCCTGGAGTCTGACCAACGGCAGATCGTAACTTGTTGTTTTTATTCAATAAAATAATAAATTCGCGGCGGAGTGCCAGCAGGCACTCTCAACGGGGCGGCTGATGGCGGCTTATTTTTCCCAGCTGTTCAACCTCATGGTCGAGGTCATGCTGCCGCTGGGATTGCTGGTTGCGATCGGCGGATTGTGGCCGCGTTTTTTCCCTGACACGCCGGTGGACGGTGCACGCACCCTGCTCAACCGCATGGTCATGTATCTGTTCCTGCCGAGCATCCTGTTTTCTGTGGCCTCGTCCACGCCGGTTTCCGCGGACCTGCTGTCAGTGCCGTTGCTGGTCGGTATCGGTTCACTGGTTTCGGGTCTGATCCTCTATGTCGTGATGTACCGCACGCCCGTCGGCCGCGGTCTGGCCGACAGCACGCGCGCGATTCTGGTGGTGGGCGGCATGTTCGGCAACACGTTCAACATCGGCGTGCCGGTGCTGATTTTCTTTTTCGGCCGGGATGCCACGCGTTACGCAGTGTTCAACGACATGCTGATGACCATGCCGCTGGTGTGGAGCATCGGCGTGCTGATCTGCACGCGCCTGGGTGCGCACGATGACGCGGGCCGATCGTCGGTATGGCGCATCATGCTGTCGATGCCGCCGATCTGGGCGTTCATTCTCGGGATCACCTCGCAGCAGCTCGGGCTGACCTACGCGCCGCTGGTTAAAGCGACCTGGTTTATCGGGCAGGCGACGATCCCGGTGACGCTGTTTGTGCTGGGCATGACCATCCCCTGGCGCAACCTGACGCCGCGCCCGGAGATACTGTCTGCGGCGCTGGTCAAGCTCATTGCCACGCCGGTCATCGCCTGGCTGGCGGCACGCACGTTTTATGTGCCCATGGCGGAGGCGCAGTATGCTGCGGTGGTGGAGGCGGCTACGCCGGCGATGGTGACCACGCTGCTGCTGGCGGACCGCTTCCGTCTGGATTCGGCAGCGGCGGCGCTGCTGATCGGCTGGACCACCATACTGTTCTGGCTTACGCTGCCCCTGATCATGGCGCTGGGCCTGATTCGCTGAAGCACGTTATTTTGCAATGCAGATTAATTGCTTATGTTGAAGGAAAGTAAATGAAAGTCGGATTCATCGGTCTGGGCGCGATGGGGCGCCACATGGCGGGACACCTGTTGCGCGGGGGGCATACGCTGGGCGTGTATGCACGGCGCGCGGACAGTGCGGCAGAACTGGTGAAAGCCGGCGCCACTTTTTATGCGTCACCGGCGGTACTGGCGGCGGCCTGCGATGTCGTATTTACCATTGTTACTGCATCGAGTGACTTTGAAGCGGTGGCGCTGGGCCCGGACGGCCTGATCCATGGCGCGCGGCGCGGCAGCGTGGTTGTGGATATGGAAACCATCTCGCCTGCGGTTGCGCGGTCCGTGGCACAGGCGCTCGAGGCCCGGGGGATCGACATGCTTGACGCGCCGGTTTCCGGCGGTCCCATGGGCGCGGAGCAAGCGTCCCTGTCGATCATGGTCGGCGGGAAACCCGCGGTGTTCGAACGGGTGAAGCCGCTGTTCGCATGCATGGGCAAGACCATTACACGCGTCGGCGACAGCGGCGCCGGGCAGGTGACCAAGGCCTGCAACCAGCTGGCGCTGCTGGTCACCGCGCAGGGTGTGGCCGAGGCGCTCAATCTTGCACAGCGACTGGGTGTGGATCCGGTGCAGGTGCGCGATGTGATGATGGGGGGGATTGCAGCCAGTCGCGTGATGGAGGTTTTCGGCAAGCGCATGGTCGAGCACGATTTTGACAATGGCATCGACACGCGGCTGTACCATAAGGATCTCGGTATCGTGCTGGAACTGGCGCATCAGGCGCAGCTGGCCTCGCCTGCTGCGGCACTGGTGATGCAACACATCAATGCGCTGATGGGGCAGGGCAAGGGCCGGCAGGATCTCGCCGCACTGATCACGGTGCTTGAGGGCCTGTCCGGCGTAGCGCCCACCGCGAAAACCTGATCTGTTTCAACAGGAATGAACCATGAGCTTTACTCAATTTGATTCGGCGACGGCACGGCTGACGCGATCGGAACTGGCGGTGCCGGGGGTGAATCCCGTGCTGTTCGACAAGGCGGCGAAGTCCGCGGCGGATGTCGTGTTTCTCGACCTCGAGGACGCGGTGGCGCCGGATGACAAGCCGCAGGCACGGAAGAACGTCGTGGCCGCGCTGAACGATATCGACTGGGGCCGCAGGATCATGGCAGTGCGCATCAACGGGCTGGATACGCATTACATGTACCGCGATGTCGTCGATCTGGTCGAGCAGTGTCCACGGCTGGACATGCTGGTAATTCCGAAAGTAGGCGTGCCGGCGGACGTCTATGCGCTGGATATGCTGGTGACGCAGATCGAGCAGGCGCAAGGGCGCGGGAAAAGCGGCGACAAACGCATCGGGTTTGAAGTGTTGATCGAAACGGCGCTGGGGCTGGCCAATGTCGAAGCCATTGCGCAATCGAGTCGCCGGCTGGAAGCATTGTGTTTCGGTTCCGGCGATTTTGCGGCATCGACGCGTGCCCGCACGACGATCATCGGCGGCCTGCATCCTGAATACGGAGTCCTTTCGGATCGCGATGCAGAGGGGCGACGCGAATTCCATCAGGCCGATCCCTGGCATGCGGCACAGGTGCGCATACTGGTGGCGTGTCGCGCGTACGGTTTGCGGCCGATAGACGGGCCCTATGGTGACTTCAAGGATGGCGACGGTTACCTCGCTGCAGCGCGCCGCGCGGCAGCGCTCGGCTTTGAAGGCAAGTGGGCGATTCATCCGACACAGATCGCGGAGGCCAATGCCGTGTTCAGTCCGTCGCACGAAGAGGTGGCGCGTGCGCGTCGCATTGTGGAAGCCATGGCGCAGGCGGCGCGTGAGGGCAAGGGCGCCGTGCAGGTCGATGGCCGCCTGGTCGACATCGCCAATATCCGCATGGCACAGAATCTGCTGAAAAAAGCGGATGCGATCAAGGAATCCTGAATTCAGTGCGCAATGGCTTCGCATGGGCACCAAAATTCGCTAGACTGGACTCGAGCCGAACAAAAGCGGCGTTTCCAGAGGAGAGGGCCATGAAAACAGTCAGCCAGTTGTTGCAGGACAAAGGCGGTGGTGCTGTCGCGTCGGTCACTCCGGAAACCAAAGTGTTCGATGCGCTGAAGCTGATGGCTGAGAGAAATATCGGCGCGTTGCTGGTGATGAACGGCGACAAACTGGCTGGAATCATGTCCGAGCGCGACTATGCGCGCAAGGTGATCCTGCTCGGCAAGTCCTCGCACGAACTCAAGGTCAGCGAAATCATGTCCGAGGATGTGGTCACGGTGACGCCGGTACAGACGGTCGATGATTGCATGTCATTGATGACCGGGCGCCGCATCCGGCATTTGCCGGTGCTCGATGAAGG
>JAOUIN010000021.1 GCA_029883965.1 Betaproteobacteria bacterium | reverse complement strand
GCCACCAGCAGTGCCAGCGGCAGTACCGGCACCGCCTGTGCCGAATCCAGACCGTCGACGATGTCTTTCAGGATCAGCGGTACGCCGACATTCGCCAGCTTCGCCGCCACGAGGAACCCCAGTGCGGTCACCACCCGCCATTTGTATTCCCACAGGTAGGGCAACAGCATGGGCACCACGCGCCAGTCACGGCGGGGCGTGGATGCAATCTTTGCCCGAGCGGCTGTGTGCACGGCGTCAGCAATCATCGTTAATACCTGTATTCATTTATAAATTTATGTAATAAAAACAACTGCTTACGATGAGTCGCGTGGGCGGCAGCCGATCACGAGGTGTTGTAAATTTGTGTAACGCTTGCAGCAGCCGCAGGTGACTTGGGCTTTAATTATCGCACCCGCCACGGAAGATTCCGTGATCTGTCCGCATCATTCAGGAGCAACAACATGTCAAAGCCCCGTTTGCCCGTAATCGCCGCGATGCTCATCGCCGCGCCCGCATACGCCACCGATTTCACCGACACCGCAACTGTCGTTTCGGCCACACCCATCGTCGAACGCGTGCGCGAACCGCGTCAGGAATGTACACCTGAAGCGCCGCAGCCGCAGCGCGCCACCCAGGCCGAGCGCAGCGTCATTGCCCCCATCATTGGCGGTGTTGCCGGCGCGCTGCTCGGCAGCACGATCGGCCGCGGCAGCGGACGCGATGCGGCAACGGCCGCCGGCGCCATCGCCGGCACCATCATCGGCGACCGCGTCGCCAATCCTGACAGCGATCGCTCGATGACCGGATCGGTCGTGGGTGGCGCTGCCGGCGGACTGCTGGGCGCACAAGTCGGAAACGGCAACGGCCGTACTGCTGCCGCAGGTGCCGGCGCGATTGCCGGTGCCGTCGCCGGAGACCGTATCGACAACCGCCAGACGGCCTCGGCATCGCCGGCACAACACTGCCGCACGGTGGATGCCATCCGGGAAGTCGTGCGCGGCTATACCGTGGTCTATCAATATAACGGGCGCGACATCACGACGACCATGCCCTATGACCCGGGTGCAACGGTGCGGGTCGGAATTACCGCGATTGACGGCAACACCGCGACACCCGCGCCCACCGCCGCGATGATGGGGGGCAACGTGCGGGACGCCGGGCCTGCAGCTTCGAATGTCGCTCAACCCGCCGGCCGGCAAGCGCAATCATCGAACTACAGCTATCGCTACTGATCATGAACGCGCGAGTTCCAGTTTTGCAGTCAACGGCGCATGATCGGAAACCCGGCCCCATCGCCGACCGTGATGCACGCGTGCATCGCGCACGGTAAACCCCCGTACATAAATGCGGTCCAGCCGCAGCACCGGCAACAGCGCCGGGTAACTGCGCGCCGGAACACCCCGGAAAAGTTCGAACACCTCGTGCATGTTCAGCGGGTGAGCCAGTTCATGCGTCGCCCGGTGACGCCAGTACCAGTCATTGAAATCCCCCGCGACGATCAGCGGCGCCCCGGCCGGCACCAGGCGCTCGATGCGCTGCCGCAGGCGCGCCAGTTGCAGGCCGCGTCCGCGCGCGGTCAGGGCGAGATGCACGCATACGCAATGCAGCGGATCTTTCCAGCCGGGCACTGCGATCTCGCAATGCAGCAGGCCGCGTCGTTCAAAGCGATGGGACGAAACGTCCTCGTTGTCCCAATGTGTAATCGGATATCGTGACAGCATCGCGTTGCCGTGATGTCCCGCGTCATAAACGGCGTTTTTGCCGTAGGCATGGCTTTGCCACAGGCTGTCGGCGAGAAATTCATACTGTGACTCCACCGGCCAGTCGCGATGCCGGGCGGCATGCGTCGCATGTTCACCCACGACTTCCTGCAGGAAAACCAGATCCGGATTGAGCGTGCGCAACTCCTCGCGCAGTGCGTGCAGCACCGGGCGTCGCGCCAGCAGCGGCATGAACGAAAAACCCTTGTGAATGTTGTAGGTTGCGACGCTCAACTGCCGCTGCGCACCTGCCGCCGTTTCAGGAGATTGCAAGCATGCGATCCAGAGCAATACGCGCGAGTTCAGCCTCGTACGCCGGGACCTTGATCTGGTTGACAACCTTCCCTTCAACCAGATTCTCCAGAGACCATGCCAGATGCTGCGGATCGATCCGCTGCATCGTGGAACACATGCATACGGTAGGCGCCATGAATTGCACCGATTTACCCTGCGCGCTGAATTCCTCGGCGATGCGATTTACTAGATTCAGCTCCGTGCCCACCAGCCAGCGCGAACCCGGCGCGCTCGCCGCGATCGTCTTGATGATGTAGTCGGTTGAGCCCACGTAGTCGGACAGTTTGCAGACCTCGAAGTTGGCTTCGGGGTGGCTGATAACCATGCCGCCCGGATATTGCTGCCGCCAGCGCAGGATATGCGGCGCCTGGAACATCTGATGCACGGAGCAATGCCCTTTCCACAACAAGACCTTGGCCATCTTGATCTGCTGCGGCGTCAGGCCGCCCATGGGTTCATCGGGATCCCACACCAGCATTTCAGACAGCGGGATGCCCTTCAGATAACCCGTCCACCGGCCCAGATGCTGATCCGGAAAAAAAAGCACTTTCTCGCGCCGCGCCAGAGCCCAGCCGAGAATTTCGCGCGCGTTGGATGACGTACAGACGATGCCGCCGTGTTCACCGCAGAAAGCCTTGAGGTCAGCAGCGGAATTGATATAAGTCACCGGCGTTACAGTCTCATCAGGGCTCAGCACCTGGGACAACTCGCGCCAGGCACGCTCGACCTTGCTCAGGCTGGCCATGTCCGCCATCGAACAGCCGGCATTCAGGTCGGGCAGGATCACTTTCTGCGACGGACGTGAAAGTATGTCCGCGACCTCCGCCATGAAATGCACGCCGCAGAACACGATATATTCCGCGTCGGTTTTAGACGCGAGCTTTGCCAGCTGCAGCGAATCACCGGTCAGGTCGGCATGCTTGTAGACGTCCGCTCGCTGATAGTGATGCCCGAGCAGCACCACGCGGTCGCCCAGCTTGCGGCGGGCGGCAACGATGCGCGCCTCGCAAGCCTCATCGGCCAGCGGCTTGTATCCCTCAAATGTAATCGTCTGCGACTCCATGGTCAGGCCCTTTTCCTGATCATCCCCTTCCGGGGAAAATTTCCACATTACAGTATTTTGACAGAAAAACCAGTCCCGAATTCCCGCGCCGGTACGCAGCTATCGACCGAGTTTCGCAATGCGCTGCGGCAATTCGCGTATCGCCTCCGCGTTGCTCCACGAAAACACGCGGTCGGCCGCCTCACGCCAGGGCAGCCAGCGCCACGCGACATGCTCGCGCGGGGCGAGCAGGACATCCTGTGCCGCCGGCAGGGTCAGGCCAAATACATGTTCCGTATTGTGGGTCACGCCCGGCGCATAGCGATCGCGCCAGTGCGGATAGATCTCGAAACAATTCTGCCGGTTCCAGTTGATGAGTTGCTCCGGATCAGCTGCAATGCCTGTTTCTTCAGCAAGTTCTCGCTGCGCTGTTCGCACCAGCGTTTCGCCCGGATCCTGGCTGCCGGTGACCGATTGCCAGAAACCCGGACGGTCGGCACGCTCAAGCAGCAGCACCTGCAGATCGGCTGTGTGCACAACGACCAGGACCGAAACCGGAATCTTGTGAATCATAGAACGGGGAAGGCCGGCAGATTCGGCGGGGATCCGGTCAAAATCACGAACACCCGTCCGCGGCGGCGCCAGTCGGCCGCGGCCGCTTCAAGAATTTTCAGCAACGTAGCGTGGGCTGCGGGTGCCGCTGCGGCAAACCCGGCACTGTTCCGCAATACGACCACCCAACCCTGCGCAGGACGCCACGACAAGTCCCGCATGCAGTCCGCCAGCGCATCCCAGTTCCGGCCGAATCCGTCCGGAAAATGGAATTCTTCGGCAATCACGTCCAGCAGGGTAGATTTGTCGACGACACGGTTCAGTTCGAGCTCGACCCATGCACATCCGGTACCGTGCGCCGCGTCACGCATCGGGGATGCGTTCACAGGCATCCGGTAGATGCCGTTGAGTGCCGCGGGTAGCCTGTCAGCCGTCATTCGACGATACGCCTGAAGCTGCGGTAATGGTCCGCAGTGTAGTAAAACACGCCGCCGTCGCGGCAATGCGCAAGCCGCAACAGGCCGGCCGGCTGCATTGCCGGTCGCTGCCGTTCGCAGCCGACGACTATCCGGCGCGTACCGCGATGGCGGACACCGGGTGTTGCGACCGTGTACTCACGGTAGTGGCCACGCGGTGCCTCAGGCAACAACTGCTCATAATTGCCGAAGGTCGTGTTGTCACGGTCATACGGATACGGACCACCGCGCTGAATGTGTTCCAGCGTTACAAGGGCCTCCGCCGGCAGGTCGTGCACGCGGACTTCGCGCGATTGCTGCTGATCGCCCCGGGCCAGCACATGCACCAACAACACCGCCGCAACAACGAGGCCAGCCAGCCGCCACAGCGGAATACGGGTCCACAACGGTCGCACAGTCGTGCCCTTGATGCCCTTACGCAGTCGCTCCGGGGCGCTCTATTCGGCCTTGGGCGCGTTGCGCAAACGAATGTGCAAATCACGCAGCTGGCGTTCCGGCACCGCGCTCGGCGCCTCAACCATCAGATCCTGGCCGCGTTGCGTTTTCGGAAAAGCGATCACCTCTCGAATGGATTCCGCACCGGTCATCAATGTCACCAGCCGGTCAAGTCCGAAGGCAATGCCACCATGCGGAGGGGCACCGTAAGACAGCGCATCCAGCAGAAAGCCGAACTTGGCACGCGCGTCCTCCGGTGAAATACCCAGCGCTGAAAATACCTGCGATTGCACGTCGGCGCGGTGTATACGCACCGAGCCGCCGCCGATCTCCCAGCCATTCAACGCCACGTCATAGGCTTTCGCCAGCACCTTGCCCGGATCGGATGCCAGCAGGCCCAGATGTTCATCCTTGGGTGCGGTGAACGGATGGTGTGCTGCGACCCAGCGTTTCTCCTCCTCGTCGTAATCGAACGCGGGGAAATCCACGATCCAGCAGGGACGCCACGCCGATTCCGCATGCCCTTTTTCGTGACCGACCCTGACCCGCAAAGCGCCCAGCGCATCACAGACAACTTTCTTGCGGTCGGCGCCAAAGAAAATCAGATCTCCGTTGGCGGCCTGTGTCCGGGAGAGAATCCCGGCCAGAACCGGCTGCGGCAGAAATTTCACGATGGGCGACTGCAGGCCCTCTTCAGTGAGCCTGGTCACATCATTGACCTTAATGTACGCCAGCCCCTTGGCGCCATAAATCCCGACGAACGCGGTGTACTCATCGATCTCCTTGCGTGTCAGCGCAGCCCCGCCGGGTACGCGCAGCGCAACCACGCAACCATCCTTCAGAGCGATCGCCTGCTTGAAAACCTTGAAATCGACCTGAGTCATCAGATCGCTGATATCCGTCAACTCCAGCTTGACCCGCAGGTCCGGCTTGTCGGAACCGTAGCGCGCCATTGCGTCGGCATAAGTCAGCCGCGGGAACTCGCCCAGTTCGACGTTGAGCACTGCCTGAAACAGATGCCGGATCAGGCCTTCCATCAGATCCTGAATCTCGCGTTCGCCGAGAAACGAAGTCTCGACGTCAATCTGCGTGAACTCCGGCTGGCGGTCAGCGCGCAGATCCTCGTCGCGAAAACATTTGACGATCTGATAATAACGATCGTACCCGGCGACCATCAGCAACTGCTTGAACAGCTGGGGGGACTGCGGCAGGGCATAAAACTGGCCGTCGTGCATGCGCGAGGGCACGAGAAACTCCCGCGCGCCTTCCGGCGTCGACTTGTAAAGCATCGGCGTCTCGACATCGATGAAACCGTGATCATCCAGATAGTTCCGGATCGCGCGGCTGGCACGATGACGCAATCGCAGATGACTCTGCATCTGGGGCCGCCGCAGATCCAGAAAACGGTACTGCAGCCGGACGTTCTCCGACAACTGCTCGTCGTCCATCATGAACGGCGGCGTCTGCGACGCATTGAGCACCTCGAGATCGACGGCCAGCACTTCAATCTCGCCGCTGACCAGGTTGGCATTGACTGTACCGGCGGGCCGCTCACGCACCTTGCCGGCGACACGCACGACGAATTCGTTGCGCAGGCTGTCGGCTGTTTTGAAGGTTTCGACGCGATCAGGATCGCAGACAATCTGCACCAGGCCCTCGCGATCGCGCAGGTCGATGAAAATTACACCGCCGTGATCGCGGCGACGGTGCACCCAGCCATACAGGGTCACAGTCTGGCCGAGGTATTTGCGGTCGATCAGACCGCAGTAATCGCTGCGCTTGGACATATTCGTTCGGTTCTTAGTTGAGTTTGTTTTTTACGTCTTCCGGCAGCAGGACATTGCCATTGCCGGAACCGGTCGGCGCAACCACGCCCATCGACACGATATATTTGAAAGCGGCGTCAACGGACATGTCCAGCTCCATGACATCCTCGCGCCGCACGTAGAAGTAAAAGCCGTTCACCGGACTGGGCGTGGTCGGAATGAAAACTGCAACATATTCGTCCGGCAGACGCTCCGCTACTTCCGCCGGCACGTTGGTTTGAAACGCAAGCGACCAGGCCTGCGGATGCGGATAACGCACCAGCAGCACCTTGCGGAAGGCGTGGCCGGTGCCCGAGAAAAGGGTGTCGCTGACCTGTTTGACGCTGTTGTATATCGCATTGACAACGGGAATGCGCGCCAGAATGCCTTCCCACAAAGAAACGAGCCGCTGGCCAAGGATGTTGGCCGCAAGTACACCCGTGGAAAACACGATCACGATTGTCAGGATCACCCCCAGCCCGGGCAAGTGAAAGCCCAGCCAGTTCTCCGTCAGCAGCGCCGGCGGCAGCAACTGCAGCGATTGGTCCATGGTACTCACGAGCAGATTGAGCACCCAGAACGTAATCACCAGAGGCACCCAGATCAGCAGGCCTGTGATGATGTATTTCCTGATGGGAATTTTCCTGAGCATGTGCTTTGCCGTAAAACACGCCAATCGGCGGCAGTGGGAGGGGGCGGCGATCAGTCCTGCAAGGCGCCTTTGCCGCAGATCCAAACCGGGCGAGGATCAGTTGGCGGCGGAACCGGCTCCAGCACCGGCCGCAGCGTCAGCCTTGGGTTCATCCTTCTTTTTTGTCGTATCTTCGGACTTGCCTTCGGTCTTGCTGTCAGCCTGTTTGGCTCCGCTCTTGTTCTTGAAATCCGTCGCGTACCAGCCACTGCCCTTCAACTGAAAACCCGCAGCAGTGACCATCTTGCTGAGCGTCTGTTTGCCACACTCCGGACAATCCGTCATAGGCGCGGCATTGATGCGCTGCAGAAATTCCTTCTGGAACCCGCACGCCTGGCATCGATATTCGTAAATGGGCATGGCGCAACCTGAAAAAAGCTAAAAAACCATTATACCTTAGAAGGTTAGGGACGCTTTTCCCGGATATCGAGGTGCCGCCTGGTATTTCAAGCCCTGGGTCACACCGCGATTGGCGCAGCGCATCAGTCACGGCCCGATCACTCCAAGCTAGTCCGCTGAACAATAAGCGTTTTTTGGAAGCTTCCCTTGATGCGCTGCTTTTTAAGCGACAGGATCAGCGCACATTCCACACCGATCCACGATTGAATCTGCGAAAAACTGTCCCGACTGGGAAGTGCACTGTATCCGGCTGCGAATAAAAAAATGAAACGCGTATCGCCGCCGGCACCAGCTGCACCAGGGTCTGCGTCATTCCCACGGGTGAAGAACCAATAATTGCGCGGCACACCGCCCGCCTGCTGCGGGCACCCCGCTCACGGCAACTGCAGAGCGCAGTAACAAAAAAGCCGGGCTGCTGCCCGGCTTTTACGACGGTACCGGAATGTCTAGAACGGAATATCGTCATCCATGTCGTCAAAACTGCCGCCGCTTTTCTTGGCCGGCGCTTTACTGCCACTACCGGCGGCTGCCGGCTCGCGCGCACCACCGCCGTCTCCGCCGCCGCCACGTCCGCCCAACAGCTGCATGCGATCCGCCACGATCTCGGTCGTATATCGATCCTGGCCCTCTTTATCCTGCCATTTTCTGGTACGGATACGACCTTCGACATAAACCGGCGAGCCCTTTTTCAGATACTCGCCCGCAACCTCCGCTGATCGGCCGAAAAAAGACACGCGATGCCACTCGGTGTGTTCCTGCTTGTCACCGCTTTTTTTGTCTTTCCACGCTTCCGTGGTAGCGAGGGTGATGTTGGTCACCGCGTCCCCGCTGGGCATGTATCGTGTCTCGGGATCTTTACCTAGATTACCGATCAGAATCACCTTGTTTACGGATGCCATATCAGGTTTTCCTTTTTTCTGAACTTGAACATTTCCATCAACGCTCGCGGCGCCGGGACCGTTTACACGCGCCCCGAGGGCAGCGCGGGCACACGCAAACCGAATGCGAGTATAAGCCAGATCGCCAATAATACGCCGTCGAACACAATCACCCCTGATACACCCCAGTGGTGATACAGGAACCCCCCCGCTGCGGCGCCGACAAAAGTGCCGAAAAACTGGATGCTGCTGTACACCCCGAGCGCGGTGCCCTTGGCATGCGCCGGCGACAATCTAGTCGTCAGCGTCGGCAGCATCGCTTCGAGCACATTGAAGGGCGTAAAAAATACCAGCAGAAACAATGACAGCAACCACAGGTTTCCCGTCAGCCACGGAAAAGCAAGGTGTCCGGCAAGCAGCATCGCGACCGCGGCAATAAACCAGCGCCGCAGCAACGCGGGCTCACCGGCCTGCATGATCGGCGGCAGCATGAGCACGAACGAACCCAATATCACCGGCAGATAGACCATCCAGTGATCGACCAGCGGAAGATCGGCAGCGCGCAGACTGAAGGGCACCATGATGAACAACGCCATCAGTACCGCGTGCAATGCGAAAATGCCCCAGTTCAACCGCGCCAGCTGCGGGTCTTTGAGTACGCCCCAGAAATCCTTCAGCGCACGGCCCGGGGCCGGCGGCAACTCCGGCGCGTCCGGAACAAAACGCCACATGACGATAATCGCGCCAAGCGCCAGCACACCCGTCAGCGCGAATATCCCGGGCACACCAATGACACGACTGAGCCACGGACTTGCGATCAGCGACAGCGCAAACGACGCACCGATGGTCGACCCGATCATGGCCATCGCCTTGGCGCGCTGACTTTCACGGGTAAGGTCTGCAGTCATCGCGATCACTGCTGCCGAAATTGCACCTGCACCCTGCAGAATGCGGCCCAATATGACGATATAGATGTTCGGTGCCAGCGCCGCGATGAAACTCCCGATCGCAAAAATCACCAGCCCCGCATAGACAACCGGCTTGCGACCATAACGATCTGACCACCAGCCAAATGGAATCTGCAGTATGGCCTGCGTAAGGCCGTAAGCACCGATGGCAATGCCGACCAGCGTGAGGTCATTGCCGCCCGGCAGCTGCTCCGCATAGATCGCGAACACCGGCAGAATCACGAACATGCCGAGCAGGCGTAATCCGAAAATACCTGACAATCCGATGCTGGCCCGCAGCTCCAGCGGGGTCATTTTGCTGCGGGACGACATTGAATATGCGAGGGAGTAGCGCGTTTCCGGCAAACAGTTGGGTGAGGCGGCTTAAGAGCGTATATTAACAGGTTTACCTTTGCCGCCCGATATGACTGCACGCTCAACACCGCCGAAACTGGTATCGCTGCCGACACAAATGGCGCAGCGCAGCGTTACCGCGCCCCCGGATCAGACTGGTCAGATACGTGTGCGCGGGGCGCGTACGCACAACCTGAAAAACATCAATCTGGATCTGCCGCGAAACCGGCTGGTGGTAATCACCGGCCTTTCGGGATCGGGAAAATCATCGCTTGCCTTCGATACACTGTATGCGGAAGGCCAGCGGCGTTATGTCGAATCGCTGTCGGCCTATGCGCGACAGTTTCTGCAGTTGATGGAGAAACCCGATGTCGACCTCATCGAAGGTCTGTCGCCTGCCATCGCCATCGAGCAGAAGGCCTCCAGCCACAACCCCCGCTCCACCGTAGGCACGGTCACCGAGATTCACGATTATCTGCGGCTGTTGTATGCCCGCATCGGTGATCCACACTGCCCCGAGCACGGCACCGTGCTTGCTGCGCAGTCGGTCGCGCAAATGGTCGATCATGTCATGCAGCAGCCGGAAGACACGCGCCTGATGATCCTGGCGCCGGTGGTAAACGACCGCAAGGGCGAGCAGTCCGCGCTGATCGACGAATTGCGAGCGCAGGGCTTCGTCAGGGTGCGGATTGACGGCAAAGTGCACGACATAGACGCAGTGCCGGCGCTCAAGAAGAACGTCAAACACACGGTCGATGTCGTAGTGGATCGCATCAAGGTCCGGCCGGATATCCGGCAACGGCTCGCGGAATCGTTTGAAACGGCACTGCACCATGCCGACGGACGCGCCCTCACCGTCGACATGGACAGCGGACAGGAGCACGTATTTTCCGCCCGCCTCTCCTGCACCGAATGCGGGTTTTCCTCGCCTGAACTCGAACCGCGCCTGTTTTCATTCAACAATCCGGCGGGCGCCTGCGCCCGCTGCGACGGGCTGGGCGCGATCAGCTTTTTCGATCCCAAGCGGATCGCGGCATTCCCCGAGATGTCGCTCGCATCCGGCGCCATCAAGGGCTGGGATCGCCGCAACCAGTTTTATTTCCAGATGCTGCAGAGCCTGGCGGCACACTACGAATTCGACATTGAAACCCCGTTCAACGAACTCCCCGACGCTGCGCGCGATGCCGTGCTGTACGGATCCGGAAAGACGCAGATCGAGTTTACCTATGCGGGAGAGCGCGGCAAGCCGTATGTCCGGGCGCATGCATTTGAAGGCGTGATCCCGAATCTGGAACGCCGCCACCGCGAGACGGATTCGCCGGTAGTGCGCGAGGAACTCGCCAAGTATCTCAATACGCAGCAATGCCCTGCTTGCCACGGCACCCGTCTGCGCGCCGAAGCCCGGCACGTCATGGTCGCCGGGAAACCGATTTACGCGCTGTCGGCGCTACAACTCGGTGATGCGATGCGCTTCTTCGAGAGCCTGTCGCTCGCCGGTGCAAAACGCACCATCGCCGAAAAAATCGCCGGTGAAATCCGCAACCGCCTGCGCTTCCTCGTTGATGTCGGCCTCGACTACCTCTCGCTTGACCGGTCGGCCGACACTTTATCCGGCGGCGAGGCGCAACGTATCCGCCTGGCGAGCCAGATCGGATCGGGACTTACCGGCGTAATGTATGTGCTTGATGAGCCGTCGATCGGCCTGCACCAGCGTGACAATTCGCGATTGCTCGACATGCTGAAGCGGTTGCGTGACATCGGCAATTCCGTCATTGTCGTCGAGCACGATCACGACGCTATCATGAATGCCGATCACGTGGTCGACATGGGCTTGGGGGCCGGAGAACATGGCGGTTGCGTCATCGCCGAAGGCACTCCCGGCGACATTTCCGGCCATGGTGAATCGCTGACCGGGCAGTATCTTTCGGGGCGACGGCGCATCGACGTACCGGCGCTGCGCCATCACATCAATCCAAAGCGGAAACTTGTGATCAGCGGTGCGCGCGGCAACAACCTGAAAGATGTCACTGTCGGCATTCCCGTCGGACTGTTCACGTGCGTTACCGGGGTCTCGGGTTCAGGTAAATCGACGCTGATCAACGATACGCTGTACCAGTCGGTGGCACGCGACCTTAATGGCAGCAACGTGGAACCTGCCGTGTGCACTGCCATCGAAGGCACGGAGTTTCTGGACAAGGTTGTCAACGTCGACCAGAGTCCGATCGGACGGACACCCCGTTCCAATCCGGCGACCTACACGGGACTGTTTACACCGATTCGAGACCTGTTTGCCGGAGTGCCCGAAGCACGTGCGCGCGGCTACAGCGCCGGACGTTTTTCATTTAACGTCAAGGGCGGACGCTGCGAGGCCTGCCAGGGCGACGGCGTTTTGAAGGTCGAAATGCATTTCCTGCCGGATATCTACGTGCCTTGCGATACCTGCCACGGCCGGCGCTATAACCGTGAAACGCTGGACATCCGCTACAAGGGACAGACGATACACGAAGTGCTTTCCATGAATGTTGAACAGGCGGTCGAATTCTTCGGTGCGGTGCCAACGGTCGCACGCAAATTGCAGACATTGATGGATGTGGGCCTCGGCTACATCACGCTGGGACAAAGCGCCACGACACTTTCCGGGGGCGAAGCTCAGCGCGTCAAGCTCGCACTGGAATTGTCCAAGCGGGATACCGGACGCACGCTCTATATCCTGGACGAGCCCACAACCGGCCTGCATTTCCACGACATCGATCTGCTGCTGCGCGTGCTGCACCGGCTCCGTGACCACGGCAATACCATTGTCGTCATTGAGCATAATCTCGATGTGATCAAGACCGCCGACTGGGTCATCGATCTTGGCCCCGAAGGCGGCGGCGGCGGCGGCCGCGTTATCGCTGAAGGGCCGCCGGAGACCATTGCTGCCGATGGCCGCAGCCATACCGGCACCTATCTTAGAACAGTGCTGTCATGAACGCTGAACACGCCCGCGAATTGCTGCAGGGCAGTTTCTCTGCCGCACTTGCCGCCGCCGACCCGCTTAGAATATTGCCGAGTCACCTGCCCGCACCGCCCAAAGGCCGCACGCTGGTGGTCGGCGCCGGCAAGGCTGCTGCGGCCATGGCTCTGGCGGTGGAACAATCGTGGCCCGCGGGCGCGCCGCTTGATGGTCTCGTCATCACGCGCTACCAGCACGGTCTGCTGACGAACCGCATCACGGTAATCGAAGCGGGGCATCCCGTTCCAGATGCGGCGGGAGAACAAGCGGCCGTGGAAATTCTCAAACGCGTCAAGTCGCTGACATCGCAGGATCTGCTGCTGGTACTGGTATCGGGCGGAGGCTCCAGTCTGCTTTCGCTGCCGGCCAATGGCGTTTCCATGACTGATTTGAAGCAAGTCACCCGGCAGTTACTGCTTTCGGGTGCCCCCATCCAGTCAATGAATACCGTGCGCAAACATCTTTCTGCCATCCAGGGGGGGCGGCTCGCTGCCGCGTCACGCGCGCCGGTAGTGGCACTGGTGGTCTCCGACGTAACGGGCGACGATCCCACTCACATAGCATCCGGTCCGTGTGCGCCAGACCCTTCCACTTACCAGGACGCAGCCGGAATCCTTGAACGTTACGCGGTTCAGCCGTCGCCGTCCGTCGCAGCGCATCTGGCACGCGGCGTCCGCGCTGAAATCCCGGAAACTCCGAAACCCGGCGACCGTGCCTTTGCAAAAACGGAAAATCGCGTCATCGCGACAGCACAACAATCGCTGCACGCTGCTGCCGAATATTTTCGCAGCCATGGTGTCACGCCGGCAATTCTCGGCGACTCTGTAACCGGTGAGGCCCGTGAGGTCGCCAAAGTGTATGGTGCATTGGCACGGCAGATCCGGCTGCATGGGACGCCGTGGAAACCTCCGATTGCGCTGATTTCCGGCGGCGAATGCACGGTCACCGTGCACGGCAAAGGTCGCGGCGGACGCTGCGCCGAGTTCCTGCTATCGCTCGCGATCGATCTGGACGGCGCTGCGGACATTCATGCGCTGGCGGCCGACACCGATGGCATCGACGGTTCCGAAGAAAATGCCGGCGCGGCAATCGGGCCGGGCGTCCTGCAACGCGCGGCACGCAAACATCTTGATCCGGTCTTGCTGCTCGAGCAAAATGACGCTTACCGATTTTTTGAAGCCACCGGTGACCTGCTGGTGACAGGGCCGACCCGCACTAACGTCAATGATTACCGCGCCATACTCATTGCCTGAGTCGCCGCACATTCTGCTGGAAAATATCGTAACTATTTGTTTTTTAAGGAATATTTTTAGAGGGCGCCTCTCGCGTTCACATAAAAAAACCGGGCATAGCCCGGTTTTTCTTGCATTCAGCCCGGCCGAATCAGTTCGCAGCTTCCGCCTTGGCATCAACCTCGACTTCGGGACGATCCATCAACTCGACGTACGCCATCGGGGCATTGTCCCCTTTCCGGAACCCGAACTTCAGAATGCGCAGATAACCGCCGTTGCGTTTGGCGTAACGCGGGCCCAGCAGCTCAAACAGCTTGACCACGTTCTCCCGGTCACGCAGGCGATCGAATGCCAGACGCCGGTTGGCGAGCGAAGGTTTCTTGCCGAGCGTGATGATCGGCTCGACCACGCGACGCAATTCCTTGGCCTTGGGCAGTGTCGTCTTGATCGCTTCGTGGCGCAACAGCGAATTAGCCATGTTACGAAGCATCGCCAGACGATGGCTGCTGGTACGATTGAGTTTTCTTAACCCGTGACGATGGCGCATGATGCCCTCTTAAACCTTTTCGAGGCCGGCAGGCGGCCAGTTTTCAAGCTTCATCCCCAGCGTAAGGCCGCGGGATGCAAGCACTTCCTTGATTTCATTCAAAGACTTGCGACCGAGATTCGGTGTCTTAAGCAGCTCGTTCTCGGTCCGCTGAATCAGATCCCCGATGTAATAGATGTTCTCGGCCTTGAGACAGTTGGCGGAACGCACCGTCAGTTCCAGATCGTCCACCGGGCGCAGGAGCACCGGATCGATCTGCGTCGCTTTCTTGTCTTCAATCAGTGCCGGCGTGCCTTTGAGGTCGGCAAAAACCGACAGTTGTTCGACCAGCACCCGCGCAGCATAACGAACGGCTTCCTCGGGATCAATCGCACCGTTGGTTTCAATATCGATGACCAGCTTGTCGAGATCGGTGCGCTGTTCGACGCGCGCCGATTCCACTGCATAGCTGACGCGACGTACCGGACCATAAGACGCATCCAGCATCAGACCGCCGACACTGCGTGTCTCGTCCTCACCGCGACGGGTTACTGCGGCGACATAGCCGCGGCCTTTCTCGACCTGGATCTGCATGTCGAGTTTACCGCCGGCCGTGAGATGGGCAATGACGTGATCGGGGTTGATGATTTCAACATCATGCATCGGCTCGATATCCGCAGCAGTCACCACGCCTTCACCGGATTTCTTCAGGGTCAGGATAGCCTCATCGCGATTATGCAACCGCAGCACAATGCCTTTGAGATTCAGGAGAATATCAACCACGTCCTCCTGAACGCCGTCGATCGTGGAATACTCGTGCAACACGCCGGCAATCTTGACTTCGGTCGCGGCGTAGCCGGGCATCGACGACAGCAGCGTACGCCGCAAAGCGTTGCCGAGGGTGTGGCCATAACCACGCTCGAACGGCTCCATGGTGACCTTGGCATGGAACGGGGACACACCTTGAACATCGATGATCCGAGGCTTGAGGAAGGCGCTGCTTGACATGACTGGGCTACCTCTCGGAGATTATTTCGAGTACAGCTCGACGATGAGCGACTCGTTGATGGTTGACGGCAGTTCTGAGCGCTGCGGACGGGCCTTGAAGGTGCCCTTGAGCGCCTTCTGATCGACCTCGATCCATTCCGGATAACCGCGTGATTCGGCAGCTTCCGCTGCACCCTTGATACGCAATTGGGCTTTGGCGGGCTGCGCTACTTCGACCACATCGCCGGGGCGACATTGATACGAAGGAATGTTTACCCGTTTGCCGTTGACCAGAATGCCGTTGTGGCGAACCACCTGGCGGGATTCGGTGCGCGAGGCACCAAAGCCCATACGATATACGACGCTGTCCAGCCGGCTTTCAAGGTTCTGCAACAGTGCTTCACCGGTCACGCCCTTGCTGCTCGCCGCTTCCTTGTACGTCTTGCGGAATTGGCGCTCGAGGATGCCGTAAATGCGGCGAACCTTCTGCTTTTGGCGCAACTGTACGCCATAACCCGACAGGCGCGAACTCTTCTGGCCGTGCTGGCCGGGCGGATAATTACGGCGCTCAATTGCGCATTTGTCGGTGAAACATTTCTCCCCCTTGAGGAAGAGTTTTTCGCCTTCGCGACGGCATTGCCGGCACTTTGCATCGAGATTCCTGGCCACTGTGGGATCCCCCTTAAATTCGACGCTTCTTCGGAGGACGGCAGCCGTTGTGCGGCACTGGCGTTACATCCGAGATGCTGGTGATCTTGAAACCTACGGCGTTCAGCGCACGCACTGCGGACTCGCGTCCCGGGCCCGGTCCTTTGATCAGGACCTCTATGTTCTTCACACCGCACTCCTGAGCCAGACGACCAGCCTTCTCGGCGGCAATCTGTGCAGCAAACGGCGTGGACTTGCGCGAGCCCTTGAATCCGTTGCTACCCGACGTCGCCCACGCCAGCGCATTGCCCTGACGGTCAGTAATTGTAACGATGGTGTTGTTGAACGATGCGTGCACGTGCGCCACGCCTTCCGCCACGTTCTTTTTGACCTTCTTGCGAACCCTGGTACTTGCCTTAGCCATATATTGTCACTCTCTGTTACGCAGCGGTCGGCCGCTGGATTTTCACTGCAGCCTTGCGCGGACCCTTGCGCGTACGGGCATTGGTACGCGTGCGCTGTCCGCGCATGGGCAATCCCGCCCGATGGCGTTTGCCGCGCCATGTGCCGAGATCCATCAGGCGCTTGATATTCATCGATATCTCGCGACGCAGATCTCCCTCGGTCGCAAATTTCGCCACCTGCTCCCGCAACTTGTCCATGTCCGAATCGGACAGGTCCTTGATCTTGGTTGCCGTGTTGATTCCGGCTGCCACGCAGATCGCGCGAGCGCGGCCGCGGCCAATGCCGTAAATCGCCGTCAGCGCGACTTCTGCGTGCTGATGATTCGGTATGTTGACGCCACCTATGCGGGCCATAGCCTCACCCCACCAATGAAAAACTGAGCATTATAACTTCTGACAGGTTCATATTCAATGAACCGTCAACCCTGGCGCTGCTTATGACGCGGGTCCTTGCAAATGACCCGGACTACGCCATTACGCTTCACAACCTTGCAGTTGCGACACATGCGCTTTACTGATGCCAAAACTTTCATGTTGCACCTCTTTAGCTTGCAGCCTATTTCGCCCTGAAAATGATCCTGCCCCTGGTCAAATCGTAGGGCGTCAATTCCACTGTTACCTTGTCCCCGGGCAGAATGCGAATGTAATGCATTCGCATTTTCCCCGAGATATAGCCAAGCACGACATGGCCATTTTCCAACTTCACCCGAAACGTTGCATTTGGCAGGTTCTCAACAACCTCGCCTTGCATCTCGATGGTGTCTTCTTTCGCCATTACCGCGTCGGAAACACACCGCCTTTAAAGTTCGCCTTCTTCAGCAGACTTTCATATTGATGCGACATCACATAAGCCTGCACCTGTGCCATGAAATCCAGTGTCACGACAACGATGATCAGCAACGAGGTTCCGCCAAAGTAAAACGGCACATTCTTCCAGACGATCAGCATCTCCGGCACCAGACACACCAGCGTTACATACAACGCGCCGGCCAGGGTCAACCGCATGGTGACTTTTTCAACATAGCGCGCGGTCTGGTCGCCCGGCCTGATACCCGGAACAAACGCTCCGCTTTTCTTCAGATTCTCGGCCGTGTCCTTCGGGTTGAACACCAGGGCCGTATAGAAAAAACAGAAGAAAATGATCGCTGCGGCATAAAACAACGTATAAATCGGCTGGCCCGGGTGAAGCACGGCAGCCACATTCTTCAACCAGGCCATGCCCTCGTTCTCGCCCAGCCATCCGGCAATAGTTCCCGGAAACAGAATAATGCTAGAGGCGAAAATCGGCGGTATCACACCCGACATATTCAGCTTCAACGGCAGATGCGATGACTGTCCGCCGTAAATTTTGCGGCCAACCTGCCGTTTCGCATAGTTCACCAGTATCTTGCGCTGTCCTTTTTCGACAAAGCAGACAAACGCCGTGACAGCAATCACCAGCACGAATATGAACAGAACGAACGGTATCGAAAATGCACCTGTCCGCGCCAGTTCCAACGTCCCGCCAACAGCCTGCGGAAACCCGGCAGCAATCCCGGCAAAAATGATCAGCGAAATGCCGTTTCCGATTCCACGCTCGGTTATCTGCTCCCCCAGCCACATCAGAAACATGGTTCCGGTCACCAGCGTCACCATCGCCGTCAGCCGGAACATCAATCCTGGATCAACAGCGACTTTTTGCTGCTCAAAAGCGATCGCAATGGCCAATCCCTGCACAATCGCAAGCGCCGCTGTACCATAGCGCGTGTACTGGGTAATCTTGCGTCGCCCCGACTCACCTTCCTTTTTCAGAGCCTCAAGCGTTGGCGATACGACAGTCATCAACTGCATGATGATCGACGCAGATATATACGGCATGATGCCCAGCGTGAATATCGAGAATCGCGACAGCGCGCCCCCCGAAAACATGTTGAACATGTCAAGAATGCCGCCGCGCTGCGAACGGAACAACTCGGCAAGTTGCGCCTGGTCGATCCCCGGCACGGGAATATACGAACCGATGCGAAACACGATCAGTGCGCCCAGCAGAAACAGCAGACGACGCTTCAAGTCGCCATACTTCCCCGCGCCCGACAGTGCGCCAGCTACGGCCAAAACTTAGCTCCCGGCCTTTTCGGTAGGTTGTGCAACGCTGCCGCCAGCACGCTCTATCGCCTCACGGGCACCTTTGCTTACAAGCACGCCCTTGAGTTCGATCTTGCGTTTCAACTCGCCCGCGAGTAT
>JAOUIN010000195.1 GCA_029883965.1 Betaproteobacteria bacterium | reverse complement strand
CCGGGGCTCAGCCCGACGCCGGAAAAAAATAGTCAGCGGGGCTGCCGGGCAATACCCGACGCCCCGGTTCACACGATCAGACCGTCGCAGCGCGGATGCGGTGCATCAGGCTGTGACGGTGACGGCGGATGACCTTGAGTTTGGCGTGATCATGTGCGGCCAGCGCGTCCTCGCGCTCTTTTTTCAGCACTTTCAGCTGCGCCTTGAATTTTGATTTGTCGATGCCGCGCGCTTCGTGATGTGCATGCGTTTCCAGGTTCAGCGCCTTGCACAGCGCGGTGATCAGATGGTCTTTGTTCAGCTGGGTATATCCCTGCAGCGCCTCGTGTTCGATGCCTTTGGCGATCTCGCGCAACTGCACTACCGTGGAATGCTTGAACTCGTCGTAACTGTGTTTCTTTGCTTCTTCAGCCATGGTGACTTTCTCCTTGCAGGTTGAAACTCGATTCTAGCGCGTAAATGCGGTGAAGATCATTCCGGTTTCAGGTTGGCTTTTTGCGCCACCCCGCGCCATTTGGCGATCTCTGCGTCCAGATGTTTGCTGAATGCCGCAGGGGTCGTGGTTTCGGGCTGCAGGCCCTGGGTCAGCAGCGCGTCACGTACCTGTGGTGCGGCAATCGCCGATGCAAATTCGCGGTTCAGCCGCTCAATGATGGCGCGCGGTGTCTTTACCGGCGCGAAAACCGCCAACCACAGCGTGACCTCGAAATTCCTGATGCCGGCCTCCTGCACGGTGGGCACCTCGGGCAGCGCCGGTGCGCGCTTGGCGCTGGTGACCGCGAGCGGCCGCAGCCTGCCTGCCCGCACATGCGGCAGCACCGGCGCCATGGTGCCGAACTGCAGTTCGATGCGGCCGCCGATGGTGTCGATGACCGACTGCGCCGAACTCTTGTAGGCGACGGGTGTGAGCTGGATGCCGGTCAACGTGGACAGCAATTCACCTCCGAGACGCGCCATGCTGGCGTTGCCTACTGTCGTGTACCGCAGTTGCCCGGGTTTGTTCTTTGCCAGCGCGATGAACTCCTGCAGGTTATTGGCGGCGACCGCCGGGTGTACCGCCAGGATGTACGGCAGATGACCGATCAGCGTAATCGGGATGAAGTCGCGCTGCGGATCGTAGCCGAGGTGCGGATTCAGCACCTTCGCCAGTGCGTGGGTGCTGGTGGTGCCTCCCGTCAGCGTGTAACCGTCCGGGGCCGCACGCGCGCCGACTTCGACGCCGATGGCGCCGCTGGCGCCGGCGCGGTTGTCGATGACGATGGTCTGGCCGAGGGCGTCGGCCACGCGCGGCGTGATCACGCGCGCCGCTGCGTCCACGGAACTGCCTGCGGGGAAGGGTGCGATCAGGCGGATAGGGCGGTTGGGCCAGGTTTCGGCGGCGAGTGCGCCCGTTGCCAAGCAGATCAAGACGGTACCCAGCGCGGCATGAATGATTGTTTTTTTCATTTGAGTTTCTCCTCGAGACCCGACAACAGGTCGGTAATGTCGTCCAGCGCATTGAAGCGCGGTTGTGCGGCGATGTGCGGTGTGATCAGCACATTTTCGAACTGTAACAGCTCGTCATCATCGCGCCCCGGCGCCTCATACAGCGGATCCAGTGCGAAGCCGCCGAGTTGTCCCGAGCGCAGTGCTGCGATCAGTGCGCCGCGCTCGACGATTTCGGCACGTGAAATATTGATCAGGCGTGCCCCGGGCTTCATCCGCGCGAGGCGCACAGCGTTGAACAGATGGTGCGTACCGGCGTTTCCCGGAAGGCAGATGGCAACCCAGTCGCTCGATTCCAGCAGCGTATCCAGGTCGCAATAATGTGCGTGGTAATGCTGTGCGTCAGCATCAGGCAGCGGTGTGCGCTGGTAATACAGCATGGGCATGCCGAATCCCGTCGCTCGCAGTGCAAGCTCACGGCCGATCTCGCCCATGCCGACGATGCCCAGCGTCGTGCCGTGGAGCAGGCTGATACCCGGTACGCGCGCCCAGTTCGAGTTCGCCGTATGGCGGCGGTCAAAAGTGCGCGGCGCGAAGCCCGCGGATTGCAGCGCAGCGACACTGATGCGGTTGGTGACGCGCTGCAGGCGGCGCGACAGTCCGAGCATCAGTGCTATTGTGTGCTCGGCGCACGCAATATTGGCACGGCGACGCAGCGTGAGTACCGGGACATTGCTTGCAGCGCAGGCTGCGGTATCGATATTGCTGCAAATGGTGCCGTATTTCTGCACGGCCCGGAGTTGCGGCGCTGCGGCCAGTTCCGGCGCACCGACCCGCAGCGACTCCACCACGGTGAAATCGGCATCGCGCAGCGCATCGTTCAGTGCGTCCGCGTTGTCGACCAGGACGACGTCCGCCGGGAACAACCGCGGCAGGCGGTGGCGCAGCTGCTGCAGCCAGCCGTTGAAATCGGCCAGGTCATGGGCAAAAAAATCGGCGTACGCCGCAATGCGCTCCGTATCAGTGGCGGGATCGAGGATGACGCCGATCAGGCGCAGAAACGGATCGTCCTCAACGGCCAGCCGCGTGTTCATGGCTGCTGGTTCGCCGCGGCTTCGGGTTCTATGCGCAATGCGCGCGCCACCCGGGTATGCATGTTGTAGGCGCCGGCGAGTACGGTGATTTCGACTATGGCCTGATCATCGAAATGCTTTTTCAATTCATCATGCAGTGCATCGGGCACTTCGATCTGGCGCGTCATCGCGTCGGTCCACGCCAGTGCCGCGCGTTGCGCCGGCGAAAACAGCGTGCTGTCCTGCCAGTCGGACAGTGCGGCGATCTGCTCGGCGCTCAAACCGGCTTTGAGCGCGTGCGAGGCGCCGTGGATGCGGGCCTGGTATTCCGCCCCGTTCAGCACAGACACGCGCAGGATGATCATTTCGCGCAGTGCGGCGTCCAGCGTTGTCTGGTAACGGATGGTGCTGTTGAAATCGAGCCATCCGGCGGCGATCGTCGGGCTGTTGAGCAACACCCGGTAGAGATTGATCAGCTTGCCGCGCTCGGCTTTTACGCGCGCAATGAATGCTGCAAGATCTCCGCGCTCTTCGCCGATCAGGGGTACCCGTGTCATTGATGCCTTGTCGTGTTAATGATTAATGACTATCGAGCCCGGCGGACTTGACGACCTTGCGCCATTTCGCAATTTCGGAGCGGAGGAAAGCGGCAAATTCATCCGGCGTATTCCCGGACGGCTCTGCACCCATTGCAGTCAGCCGCTCGCGGACTGCGGGTGTTTTCAATCCCCGGGCGATTTCAGTTTGCACGCGATTGATGATCTCAGCCGGTGTTTTTGCCGGTGCGAGCATGCCGAACCAGACGGTGACTGCGTAACCGGGCAGTCCCGCCTCCGCAATCGTTGGCAGATCCGGCAGTGCAACGGAGCGCGTTGCACCAGTCACGGCGAGCCCGCGCAAACGCCCGGACTTCACATGTGGAGCGCTGATCAGCATGTCGGCAAAGCCGACGACCACTTCACCGCTGATCAGTGCGGTGACGCTCGGTGCGGCGCCTTTGTACGGTACATGAACCATTTTTATTTTAGCCAGATGCGAAAAATATTCGCCAGCAAGGTGCTGGGCGCCGCCGGGGCCGCCCGACGCATAGGTCAGTGCGCCTGGTTGTTTGCGAGCGAGCGCAAGAAGGCTTTTGACGTTCTGCACCGGCAGCGACGGATGTACGACCATTACGTTGTTGACGCCGGAAATCAGGCTGACCGGCGCAAAATCACGCTCGGCGTCGTAGCCAACGCGTCCGCCGAGGCTGGGGGCGACGCTGAAGGAGATCCCCACCATGTTGAAGTTGTAGCCGTCCGCGGGTTGCTTTGCCGCGAAGGCAGTGCCGACATGACCGCTGTTGCCGGGCCGGTTGTCGAGTATGACCTGCTGGCCCCAGGTATCCGTCAGATGCTGGCCGACGGCGCGGGTGAGGATGTCGGTGGGGCCACCGGGCGCGTACGGTACGACGACGCGGATGGGTTTGGATGGATAGACCTGCGCCTGTGCCGGCAGTATCGATATTGCGCTCAGGATACAACCGAAAAATATTTTATAACCTATTGATTCTAATGACATTTTATTAAACTTTTAATCTTATCGCTCGACCTGGATACCTGCGGATTTAACCAGCTTGCCCCACTTCTCGATGTCGGCGCGGATGAAGCGCGTGAATTCGTCGGTCGACATCGTCAACGGATCGGCACCGACCGTGACCAGTTTCTCGTGCACGGCGGGGGTCTGCACGGTTTTGACGATGGCATCGTGCAGTTTGGCGATGATGTCACGCGGCGTTTTTGCCGGCGCCAGCAGCCCGTAGTAATTGGTCATTTCGACGTTGGGATATCCGGATTCCTTGGCCGTGGGGACATCAGGGAAATACGGCGAACGCTTGCCGCTGGCCACGGCCAGCGCGCGCACCCTGCCGTTCTTGACGTAGGGTGAGATCACCGGCAGATCGACGAACATGCCGGTGATCTGGCCGGCAATCACATCGCTGACGGCCGGCGCTGCGCCCTTGTACGGGACGTGCGTGATTTTGACCTGCGCGTCCTTCATCAGCATTTCCAGCCCCAGGTGCAGCGTGCCACCGATGCCGGCCGAGCCGAATGCGATCTGGTTCGGACGCGCCTTGGCAAGCGCCACGAATTCCTTCAGCGTCTTTACCGGCAGCGAGGGATGAAGCACG
>JAOUIN010000194.1 GCA_029883965.1 Betaproteobacteria bacterium | reverse complement strand
CGTGAACTGCGCCTTTCGGGTCCCTGATGGAAAATTTGAGTATCTGGCAACTGGGCTATTGCGCGCTGGTGATCACCCTTGCATTTGCGGTGCGCGGAGGTGCGGGTTTCGGTGGTGGCGCCGTCGCCGTGCCGCTGCTGGCGCTGGTGTTTCCGGTACAGGTGACGGTGCCGGTGGTGACGGTGCTCAACATGCTGTCGTCGATCGGTCATGGCGTGGCCAGTTGGCGTCACATCGTCTGGCGCGAGATCTGGCGCATCCTGCCGGGCAGCCTTCTGGGTGTGTTTATCGGCCTGCATCTGCTGACGCTGATTGATCCGCGCCCGCTGGCAAAAGCGCTGGGCGTATTCGTCGTGCTCTACGCGCTTTACGTCCTGGTGATGGCCGGACGTGAAGTGAAGATAAAACCGCGCTGGATGCTCGCCGTAGCGGCGGTGACCAGCACGGTCGCAGGCATCGTCGGTTCGTTGTTCGGCGGTGCTGCAGGGCCGCTGTACGTCATCTACCTGAATGCGGCGCAACTGAGCAAGGATGCATTCCGCGTGACCATCACCACGGTCATGCTGTTTCAGGGATTGACGCGCATGGCCGGATATGGGGCGCTGGGCCTCTACGACAGCAACACGCTGACGTTGCTGCTCGCAGCGCTGCCGACGATGGTGCTGGGTTCATGGCTGGGTGCGGGTGTAATCCGGCGCTTTGACGCTGCATTATTCAATCGCGCAGTCGGCGTTGTACTCCTTGCGAGCGGCGCAGCGTTGATTTTCAAGTGATGGCGAGCCTCGGCTGGATCCAGCTGGCGTTGATCGGCGCGATCATTTTTCTCGCCTTTGTCGTCCGTGGCATGTCGGGTTTCGGTGCGGGCCTGATTGCTGTGCCCTTGCTGGCTTTTGTGATTCCGCTGCAGCTTGCCGTACCGTTGTGCAGCCTGCTGGTGTTCGTGCTGTTCATTGCCCTGGTGATACGCGACCGGCAGCAGGTGGTGTGGGCGGAACTGAAGCTGCTGGTGCCGCCGACCATTGCGGGTGCGCTGGTCGGACTGTGGCTGTTTGCCATACTCGACAATCGCATGCTGGTGATCATGCTCGGTTCGTTTCTGGTCCTCTATGCCGTTTACATGCTTGCCGTCAGTGTGCTCGGATTGCCGCAATTGCGCTGTTCACAACGTTGGGCGTTGCCGGTCGGTTTCTTCGGGAGTTTTTTCGATACCCTGTTCGGCGGAGGCGGCGGGACGCTGGTAGTGATTTACATCAACGCCCGCGGAATTGATCGCGCCGGCTTCCGTGCCACCGTGGCGGCTTTGTGGTTTACCGAGATGATTGCGCGTATCGGCGGATACGCATGGGCCGGATTTTACGGGGCCGAAGTGCTGCTGCTGTTTGCGGCGCTGCTGCCGCTGGTGTGGGCGGGCACGGTTACAGGGGAGCGCCTGGGCAACAAGGTCAGCAGTGAAACCTTTGCAAAAATATTGGCGGTGATGTTGTTTGCCAGCGGCGTCAGCCTGCTGGTGAAATGATGCCGACCGGCCGTCGCGTCAACGCAGGAAAATGACGACCGGGAACACGGCTACGGCCATCGCGAGCACCAGCCATTCGAGCCGGTTGCGCTTCAGCCAGCCCGTGAAATGGAGTACGAGCACGATCAGTGCGACGACATAGAAAGCATAAAACGCCATGGTGGAAGCTCTCCCTGATATTTCGTTCCGAGGATATACGAATTCGTGAAGAGTCGCCAATCGGCAGCAGCATCTGATCTTGCAGACTTGGCGTGCGATCGCGCACTGATTCTCGACAAGTGTCACACTTTTTTTGATGTGCAAAAGCGAAGTGTTCCGTAACTGCGGCTTGCTCCGCCGTTCGCGCGCCGCACGACCGGTAACGTATAACGAAACCGGATCACGTGCCGCCAGGTGCCGCCATGTTGGCGCGAGCGCACGCGTAAATTTATAAGCATTTGTTTTTAAAGAAGAAAGTTTTTCTTCGGGTGGTTCCTTAAGGTCGAATAAGGCGATCGTCCATATGCTTGCGCGAATTTTCTCACGGCCGACGGGAAGTTATGTTGTCAAGATCATGATTAAAAGCGCAAAATGACCGGCCCGATGGCTGCAATGCAGCCGGACCCGTGCAGGAGGACCGTATGGCGCGTATCGCGGTGTTTAATCAGAAAGGTGGCGTCGGCAAGACCACTACGACGCTGAATCTTGCCGGCCTGCTGGCCCGGCGCGGTGCCAATCCGCTGGTCATTGACCTTGATCCGCAGGCGCATCTGACCGGTGTTTGCGGTATCGCCGTGCCGAGACCCGATGCCAGTCTGTACGGACTGTACGCGCATGGGACTCCGCTCGCGTCGCTGACTTTTGGCACGCACAACGGCTGGAAGCTGGTGCCGTCGCATATTGAATTGTCAAAAGTGGATACCCAGTTCGGCAGAGGCCCCGCAGTGCTCAGTCGTCTGGCCACGGCTCTGGATCGTGAACCGCAGGAACGCCCGGTACTGATGGACGCCTGCCCCATGCTGGGTGTGCTTTCGCTGAGCAGCGTATTTGCCGCCGACGGTGTGATTATTCCGATTTCAACCGACTATCTGGCAATGAAGGGCGCGGTGCAGATGGAGCGCACGCTGAAGGCGCTCGAGCATGTGCTGAAGCGGCGGGTGCCGCGCCGCTATCTGATTACGCGCTATGACGCGCGCCGGCGGATGTCCGTGGACATCGAACGCGACCTGCGTGAGCGTTATGGCGACGAAGTCTGCGCAACCCGCATTGCGGAAAATGTCAGCCTGGCCGAGAGTCCGGCCTCCAATCAGGACGTGTTCGAGCATGCGCCGGACAGTCGTGGCGCGAGGAACTATACGGAACTGCTGCAGGAATTGCTGGCTACGGATTTTATCCGCCTTTCGGAAACCGGCGTTCAGCCTTCCGTGCGAATGCCGCCACCGGCTGCGCGGACCGCGCTGATTCGACAGCGTGACGCCGATTCCCAGCGCAACGTTGCGGCCGGACTGCGACTGATCCAGGGGCGCCGCACCACCGGTTGAACTACGGGCGCGGCTGACGGAATCCCGCTATTGGGAATCGTCCTGCTTGCTGATCAGAGAAATCATGCTTTCGAGGTCAACGCCGTCACCGCGACTGTCGGGCGTGAGTTCATGGCAATCAAGGATTTCACAGTTCCGGTAAATCTGCTGTATGCGCGATTCGGCATCCGCGCGTTCGCGCGCCTGCACCATGAGGTTTTCGACCACCATGCCGCCGCGGGTCTTGATGCGGAATCCGAATTTCCTCATGTCGGCCATGTCTGTCCCCGCTGTTCGGAATTCACGTTTCGTCAGGGCGCAGTTCTTTTTTGAAACGTTTGAAATTCTGCACGTAATGATCGGCGATGCCGTTGATTCGGACAATCTGCTCCGGCGATAACTGACGCGCGACTTTACCCGGTGCGCCCAGTACCAGCGATCCGTCCGGGATTTCCTTGCCCTCGCCGATGAAAGCGCCGGCGCCGATCAGGCAGTTCTTGCCGATCTTTGCCCCGTTCAGTATGACGGCCTTGATGCCGACCAGGCTGCCTTCGCCAATGGTGCAGCCATGCAGCATCGCCATGTGCCCGACACTGACGTTTTTCTCCAGCGTCAGCGGGAATCCCGGATCGGCATGCAGCACCGAGCCGTCCTGCACCTGGGAATTCTCGCCGATGGTAATGACGTCGCTGTCGCCGCGCAGCACGCAGTTCCACCAGATGCTGGCGTTGTTTTCCAGTACTACGCTGCCGATCACCGTTGCATTCGGGGCAATCCAGTAATCGCCGGTGCAGATGACCTTGCGTTCACCGAGGGTATATTTCATCGGGTTCCTTTCGACCGTATGGCGGCGCGCATATGGATCAGAAGCCCACGGCCTGGCCGTCGGTGCGCCGTTCTGATGCCGCGAAATAGCCGTCATCCATCTTGTAGATCAATTGTGCGCGCCCGAAATCGGTGGACCAGCGGTCGGCCTGCGGCATGTCGTGGCCCCGTGCACGCAGATCGGCGATGGTATCAGCGGCAACGCCGTGCTCGATGCCGACCTTGAGGCCGGTATCGATGCGCCAGCGCGGGGCATCGGCAGCCGCCTGCGGATTCTGGCCATAGTCGACCATGCGCGAAACCACCTGCATATGGCCCTGCGCCTGCATCGACCCCCCCATCACGCCGAAGCTCATCAGCGGCTTGCCGTTTTTGGTGAGGAAGCCCGGGATGATGGTCTGGAACGGGCGTTTTTTCGGTGCGACGACGTTGGCATGGTCGGGTCGCAGGCTGAAGCCGTAGCCGCGGTTCTGCATGCTGATGCCGGTGCCCGGAACCACAACGCCGGATCCGAATCCGGCGAAGTTGGACTGGATGTACGACACCATCATGCCCGACTCGTCCGCCGCGGTGAGGTATACCGTGCCACCCTTGGCCGGATGGCCGAAATCCGGTGCAAGCGCCTTTTTCATGTTGATGAGTTGTGCGCGCTTTTTCAGATAGGCCTTGTCCAGCATCTGGGCCGGCGTGACGCGCATGGTCGCGGGATCCGACACATATTCATTGATGTCTGCGAACGCGAGCTTCATCGCTTCGATCTGCAGATGCATGCTGTCGGGTGAATCCACCGGCATCTTGGCAACGTCGAAATTTTCCAGGATGCCCAGCGCGATCAGTGCGGCGATGCCCTGGCCGTTG
>JAOUIN010000193.1 GCA_029883965.1 Betaproteobacteria bacterium | reverse complement strand
CTCGAACGCGGAATGCAGGGACTATCCACCCGGAAAATCGAAGGCAAGTTTTCGGTGCGCGCCTCGCCCACGGGTGAGATTGCCATGGACAACGTGTTCGTGCCGGAAGAAAACCTGCTGCCCAACGTGTCGGGACTCAAAGGGCCGTTCGGGTGCCTGAACAACGCGCGTTTCGTGATCTGCTGGGGCGCACTGGGTGCGGCCGAGGCCTGCTGGCACACGGCACGCCAGTACACCATGGATCGCAAACAGTTCGGCAGGCCCCTCGCAGCAACTCAACTGATCCAGAAAAAGCTCGCCGACATGCAATCCGAGATCGCGCTGGGGCTGCTCGCCTGCCTGCATGTCAGTCGGCTGCGCGACGAAGGCCGCGCCACGCCGGAAATGGTGTCGCTGCTCAAACGCAACTCCACCGGCAAGGCACTGGCAATCGCGCGCACCGCACGCGACATGCTCGGCGGCAACGGCATCTCGGACGAGTATCCGGTGATCCGGCACATGCTGAACCTGGAAACGGTGAATACGCTCGAGGGCACACATGACATCCACGCCCTGGTGCTGGGACGGGCGCAGACGGGACTTTCGGCGTTTAACTGAAAATCTACGCCCGCCGCGCGCTGTCACTGGAAAGTCATGTCCGCAAGGCTTGTACCGCTGTCACGACGATTTCAATGCGCCAGTCCGGATTGGACAACGCAGCCTGCACCGTCGCACGGGGCGGCGCCGAACCGGCGCTGACCCAGGCGTCCCACACTTCGTTCATCGCGGCGATATCCTTGATGTCCGCCAGATAAATCTGCGCGCGCAGGATCAGCGTCCTGTCGCTGCCGGCCTCTGCCAGACACCGGTCCACCTGCGCCAGCACATCCGTGGTCTGGCTGCGGATGTCCGTGGCCTCGCACTCAGGCACCATGCCGGCCAGATACACCATACCGTTGCAAATCGCGGCTTCACTGTAGCGCGCTCTCACGTGCAGTCTTTTCAGGTTCATGATCACTCGCAAATTCAGTCGAAACAACGGGCCGGTGCCGGACTTCCGCCTGCAAAACAGCGGCAAGCGGGCATTCCTGATCCGCACATCCGGATTCCATGCGCCCTTCTATCGCGGCAGCGGTGCGGCTGGCAAGGCACAGACCACGTAAACTGCACACATGCGGCGCAGGATGCGCCCGGCCGCTGTCAGGCTGCCAATGCCGGCGGCCGCGACTTCACCGCAGGGAATCCACAGTGTCCGGCTACGAAGTCGATATCATTACCCATCACATCGGCGGCAGCGACTACCGTCTCCGGGTGCTGCGCGACAAGCAGCAGTATGCGGACCCCGACGGCAGCGCCGAACGCGCCGGCGTATCACCCGCATCCTGGCCGCTGTTCGGTGTCGTGTGGCCGGCGGGCCTCGCGCTGGCCGAAGAAATGAGCCGGTTTCCGGTTGCGGGTAAAAGCATTCTCGAACTCGGCTGCGGCATCGGCCTGTCCAGTCTGGTCCTCGCGCACCGTGGTGCCAACATCACCGCCTGCGACTACCACCCGCTGGCCGGTGAATTCCTGAAGCGCAACGCGGAACTGAACGGACTCGGCCCGATTCCGTTCCACACGGCACCCTGGACGGGACCGAATCCACGGCTCGGCCGCTACGACCTGATCATCGGCAGTGACTTGCTCTATGAACGCGACCACGCCGCGCTGCTCGCCGGCTTCATCGAACACCACGCAGGCGACGCAGCGCAGGTATTGATCGCCGATCCCGGACGCGGTTACGTGAAGCCGTTCAGCGCCCTGCTGACAACTCGGGGTTTCGTGCGCAGCGAACAGCGCATGCCGATGGCAGGATCAGTAGGGATGCCGGCGTCGCGCGGGCAGTTATTCAGTTTTGTACGTTCAGCCGCTTGACCGGGTCATCCGGCCACATCGACGCGCGTGACAGACAGCAGCCTCGGTCGCGACATTACGCCATGACAACAGTTACCCCACTCACCGAATAATCAGGTTCTCCGGATACGCGCGCACGCCGGATCGCAGGGTTGTCGGCAGTTCGCGCCGCAGTCCGCTGCGCCCGGAAAGGCCTGACGCCGCCTCCGCATATGTTTCGTTCTGTTTCATCTCGAGCAGATACAGATTTTTACCGCCAAAGTGCGTTCCCGCATAGCGATACGCCTGATGAAGCACGGTGTCCAAACGCTTCATCGCATTGACGTAAAACGCCGGCGTCTTGCGCACCAGGTCTTTACCTGACCGGTATAGCACGACTTCCTTTCCGTCGGGCATCTTGCGACGGGCAATGCCGCCGAGGACAAACTCCGGATACAGCCGGTCGTGGCATTTCTCGAGATAACAGCGGTCCGACATCTGCGCAATGATGTCGGCGGTGCCGAGGATTTCGCCGATCCGGCGCAGCACCGGATCATCGAGACGTATAGTGGCCGCGTCGCGCTCGTACCCGGTGAAATGCACCAGTATTGATGCGTCCTTGGCGGCCCGTTTCAATCCGATGCGCGGCAGATAGCCGCGCAGAAAATGTGCGCCCCGGGTGACATGGGTAAGCGTGTACTCGGCGCCATAACGATGTTTGCGATCATTGCGCCTGCGCAAATAACCAATATCGTGGAACAGCGCGGTGACAACGCCGACAACGAAATGCTCGGCGGCGAGCGGCGCCCCGGCTTTAGGGTCGCGCTGATAACCGTCCATCAGCCTCGCCATGGCCAACGTCACATCCAGGACATGCTGAATGTCGTGATATTCGGTATCGCAGGGGTGGTAGTCCGCGTGCTTGCCGTGGTACATCAGCGACAGGTCTTCGAACGCGCGACTGAGCGGGCGCGGGTTTCCGTGCGGGAACAACCCGTGAAAGAGCCTGATTACTGCATCGCCAACTTCAATCGGATCCGTAGTGCGTATGGTATCGGTGATGTCAAAATCACTGCGCCGCATAGGTGAAGCTTCCTCGTCCCGTTTTTTTGAATTTACTGTCGGCGTGCCAGCGTGTCACGGGACATTATCACATTGCGCGGCAACCGCAATCGAGCATATACAGGTATAAACACACAGAAAACATCAACCGGAATCTGATCAAAAGGAAAGTCGCCATGCCCGAGCAGTCACCTCTCCCTTTCGCCAAAATTCAGGCCGCCATGAATGCGATGATCGAAAAAGTCACGCAAGGCCCTGATGTCGTAGTAGCCATAGCGATCGTCGATAACACCGGCAATCTGCTCGCCTACGCCCAGACCGGCCAGCTCCGCCTGTTCAGCCGCCGCCATGCCATCCGCAAGGCTTACACCGCTGCCGTCATGGGCATGGATACGGGCATACATGCACGGAAACTGAAAGAACAGGGCCGCAGCATCAGCGAACTGGGCGACCCGCAACTGTCGCCCACCCAGGGCGGACTCGTGATCAAGCGCGATGGCACGATCCTCGGCGGCATCGGCGTCGGCGGTTTCGACGGCGGACACCTGGATGAGGCACTGGCGCAGGTTGGCTTGGCCATAATTCTGGAATGACGACGGAATTTTATAATCAATTGATTAATAATAAGTTTTTTTAGTTTTTCGTGCCAAAAGTCCGCATGATGTAGTGACTCATCGTCACTTATTTGCGACAATCCTAGGGTCCCAGCCGTTCATAACAAGGGACCGCGCAAGCCGCCGCACATCCATTCTTCCGGCTTCGCCACAATTACCGAGGAGATTTCATGCGCAACATACAGCTACCTCGTACTTTGCTTTACCTGGCATCAGTAGTCGCTTTTCTCGCATCGAACGCTGTCCTTGCACAGGGTTATCCGGACCGGCCGGTACGCATCATCGTGCCGTTTTCGGCAGGCGGACCCAACGATATCCTCGCGCGCGCCGTCGGCATGAAACTCGGCGAGCGTCTCGGCCAACAGGTCATCGTTGATAATCGCCCGGGCGGTGGCACGGTGATCGGCACGGACATCGCAGCACATTCACCGGCAGACGGTTACACGCTGCTGATGGCATCGACCAGCCACTCGGTCAATCCGACCCTGAAAAAGAACCTGCCCTACGATCAGAAAAAAGATCTGGATCTGCTGATCCTGATGGCGGATGCGCCCAATCTCGCGGTGGTCCACCCTTCGTTGCCCGTCAAGTCGATCAAGGATTTAATCGCGCTCGCAAAATCCCATCCTGGAGAAATTGCATACAGCTCGGGCGGCGTCGGCGCATCCACGCATCTGGCGGGTGCGTCATTGAGCTCAATGGCCGGGATCAAGATGATTCATGTCGCCTACAAAGGCGGCGCGCCGGCGACCCGCGGCCTGATCGGCGGCGAAGTCGCGTGGATGTTCGGCACGTTCCTGCCGACGATCCCGCACGTGCGCGCCGGCCGGCTGCGCGTCATCGCAACCGGTGGCACCAAGCGCACGCCGGTCCTGCCCAAGGTCGCAGCGGTGGCCGAAACCGTGCCGGGATTCAAGTCCGTCGGCTGGTGGGGCATGATGCTTCCTAAGGGCGTGCCGCAACCCATCGTCGTCCGCCTCAACCGGGAAATCAATACGGCGCTCAATGACCTGCGCGAGCAATTCCTGCGCGACGGCACCGAAGTCATCGGCGGTACACCTGCTGATTTCCAGAAATTTTTCGACAGCGAAGTCGCGAAATGGGCCGGCGTGATCAAATCACTGGGGATCAAGCCCAACTGATATCGGCGGAAACATTCCCCGCACGCGGCGGGGAATGT
>JAOUIN010000192.1 GCA_029883965.1 Betaproteobacteria bacterium | reverse complement strand
GCCGCAGAAATCGACTGGGCGGCAGATTACCTGGTCCGGAAAATCGACGATTGCCGCGCCGGCCGGCTGCGGGCAGCGTAGAAAAATAACCAATTAAATCAAATAGTTACTTAACTATTTGTCGTGTGACTATTTGCGCGGCACATGCGCGGCTTCCTGCACATTGATGAAACTGTGATCGCAGAATCCAGGCTCGGCGTGCGCCTTTAATTCCTCATACACCCGGTCCGGCTCCCGCCATACGCGCGCATCAAAATGCCGCGCATTGACGGCACCGTAATTGATGCAGCTGCCGGTGCGCTCGTCGCGCTCCAGACAGGCATAGATCGTCGTCACCACATACATGCTTGCGGAGTATTCGATGAGATGCAGGTATTTCCTGCCGCGCACCACCTGCACATCCACCGCCCCGGCACGCCGCGTGTCGATCGAACGCATCTGCTCCGCGTTCAGCCGCTGGTAATGCGTCAGCGAATCCGATTTACCCTCGATCAGCAGGCGGTCACCCGTGCGCGGATCGATTTCATACTGCTTGTAGAAGGCGCAATGCACGAACGGACTGCGCACCAGGTTTTCGAACTGCGACGGACCCGTGCCCTGCGCTTGCGCACCGGCGGCCAGCGCCAGCGCGGCGCCGCACAGTACCCGTTTGGTCACGGCACAGTTCATCGCCGTTCCAGTTTGCGCCTGCACCGGGGCGCTGTCCATCGCCTTGACAGCGCCGCACCGTAACCATAGCCTCGGACAGTCACACTGGAGTCCTGATGCCCGCACTCACTGCCGTTGAAAAAATACTTGCCCGGAAGAGCGGCAAAGCCGCGGTGCGCCCCGGCGACGTGGTTTCCCCGGATCCCGACTTCATCATGATTCACGACGGCGTGGTGATGGGCGCGAAACGCGAGCTCGATGCGCTCGGCATCAACCGCCTCGCCACGCCGGACAAGGTGGTCATGGTCACCGATCATGACGTGATCTACGGCAGCGCGCGCGCGGCGGAACGCGGCGCATTCAACCGCAAGGCGGCGGCGCAATGGGGTGTGAAAAACTTTTTCGATGTCGGCCGCGGCGGCCACGGCCACATTTTCCCGATGGAAACGGGCATGCTGCTGCCGGGCATGTTCTATTTCGACAACGACCGCCATGCCACCAACGCCGGCGCGATCGGCGCCTTCGGCTTCCGCATGGGCAGCGAAATCAGCCGCGTGCTCGCAACCGGCACCAACTGGGTCATGGTACCCAAGACCGTGCGGCTGACATTGAAAGGCCGATTGCAGCCGGGCGTGCATGCGCGCGACGTCGGCTTTCATTTTGCCGCCATGCTAAAACAGGGCGGACTTGCGGCCGATCTCGATTACCGGGTGCTCGAATACGCCGGCGATCTGGAGCAGTTCGACCTCGCGTCGCGCGCAGCACTGTGTTCCACACCGACCGAAATCCGCGCGTACGGCGTGTTCGTGCCGCCGTCGGATGCAATACTTGCTCATGCAAAAGCACACGCAAAGCATCCGTTCACGCCGGTGTATTCCGATCCGGACGCGCGTTACGACGCCGACCTGACACTCGACATCTCGCGGCTGGAGCCGCAGGTCTCGCTGCCGGGCAGCGTTGAGAACGCAGTGGACATTTCAAAGGTGGCGGGTACCGCCATAGACCATGCGTTCATCGGCTCGTGCGGCTCGGGCATGTGGGAAGACATGACGGCAGCAGCGGCGATACTCAAGGACCGCCGGCTCGCACCCGGTGTGCGGCTGTTCATCGCCCCCGGTTCGGAAGCCACTAATCGCCGGCTCGCCACCGAGGGCCTGCTGCAGGTCTTCATCGACGCCGGCGCCGTGATGCTGCCGCCCGGCTGCGGTCCGTGCAACGATGCCGTCATCGGCCCGGTGCACAGCGGCGAAGCGTCAATCTCGACCGCCACCAACAACAATGCCGGACGTTTCGGTGCAAAAGAAGCAAAGCTCTACCTCGGCAGCCCGGCCACCGTTGCAGCCTCCGCAGTGGCAGGGAAAATCACCGATGCGAGAAAGTTATGAGCACTGAATTCCAGTGGCAACTCAAGGGCCGCTGCTACAAGCTCGGGCATGACGTCTGGCATGCCGGCGGCGTGGTACCCAACCGCATCATCGTCGGCCGCCACTTTGATGCCAAAGACATCATCCCGCATCTGTTCGAGGAAACCGATCCGGGTTTTCATACGCGCTGCAAACCCGGCGACATCATCGTTGCCGGCCGCAATTTCGGCATGGGTCCGAAAATGAACGGTTACATCGCGATGCAGGCGCTGGGACTGGGGCTGGTGTGCGAATCCATGCCTTTTCTCGCCTACCGCGCGGCCATCGGCTGCGGCCTGCGCACCATGACCGACTGCGTCAATGCCACCGAGATGTGCGAAACCGGCGACGAACTCGAAGTCGATTTCCGCAACGGATTTTTCATCAACCACACGCGTGACATCCGCCGTGAATACCCGCCGATTCCGGACACGCTCATGGAAATCGTCGAACTCGGCGGCAACACCGGATGGCTGAAACAATGGCAGGCCAACCGCCTCGCGGAGAATACGAAATGACCCACCCGAACCATCAGCATTTTGACGAGTACGGCCAGCCCATCGGTTTCCCGCTGCCCGACTGGACGCCGCCGCCGCTGCCGCCACGGGAGACGCTGACCGGCCAGTATTGCCGCGTCGAACCGCTGGACGGGGCGCGCCATGCGGCACAGTTTCATGCCGCCAACGCGCTGGAGCCTGATCTGCGCGGCTGGACCTATCTGACGTACGGCCCTTTCGCCACCGAAGGGGACTGCCGACGCTGGGCGGACGTATCCGCAAAACGCGATGACTATCTGTTTCACGCAATCATCGACGAATCCAGCGGTAAGGTCGGCGGCGTCGCGGCCTACATGCGCATCGATCCGGCCAACGGCAGCATCGAAATCGGCGGCATCAAGTACACGCCGCTGATCGCGCAGCAGCCCGTCGCCACCGAGGCCATGTTCCTGCTGATGCAGCGCGCCTTCGGCCTAGGCTACCGGCGCTACGAATGGAAGTGCGACGCGCTGAACATGCCGTCGCGCGAAGCCGCGCTGCGCCTGGGTTTCTCGTTCGAAGGCATATTCCGCAACGCCGTCGTGCACAAGGGCCGCAACCGCGACACCGCATGGTTTTCAGTCACGGATCAGGAATGGCCGGCATTGCGCCTGGCCTATGAAGAATGGCTGATGCCGGAGAACTTCGATGCCGAGGGCCAGCAGATCGTGCGCCTCTCAGGCCTCACCGCGCCGCTGCTCAGGGCGGTGGATCTGGTCAACGTACACTATTGATTTAACTGCTATTTTTTGCGTCCCCTGGCCTGCGCCTCGGCGACGATACGCCGCAGCGCATCCGCATACGGCACGCCCGGAAAACACACGTGGTTGCCCATCGCATGCGGATGCAGGTCCGGGTTGGCATTGGCCTCGAGAAACACCAGTCGCCCGTCCGGCGTCAGCCGGTAATCCACGCGCCCGTAATCGCGCAGTTTCAGCGCATGGAAAATCGCGCGGCTGGCACTTTCAACATCACGCCGCAGATTTCGTGACAGCTTCGCCACGCGCCAGCGCACGCGCCAGCGGTTGCGGTATGCACCGTCATTCTTCAGCTTGTACGACGCGAACTCCGGCGCCCCGCGCCCCTTGCGCCCGATCACCAGTTCGATGCCGGGCATGACCGCCGGCGCGTTGCCGAGCAGCGCCACATACAGGTCGCGGCCCTCGATGAATTCCTCGCAGATCAGCGGCGCGGCGACCCGCTTGCGCAATATGCGCACGCGCTGCACCAGCTCGCGCTCGTTTTTGACCAGGGAATTGACGCGCACCTCGTCGGAACCGTCACCGAACTGCGGCTTGACGATCAGCGGATAGGGCACGCGTGGATTGCGGACGGGGCCGCGCGGCGGAATGATGAAATGCCGCGGCACGCCGACTCCGAGGTCGGCGACGATGTGCTTGGACAGTGCCTTGTCGCGCGCCAATCGCAGGCCACTGAGGCCCGTCCCCGTGTACGGCAGTTGAAGCAGGTCAAGCAGCCCCGCAATGGCGGCATCCTGGCTGCGGTCGCCGTCGACACATTCCGTAAGATTGAATACCAGCCGCGGATTCAGTTCGCGCAACTCGGTGATCGTCGGTTCGACGACCGCATCAAACGGCACCACAGTGACGTTCAGCCGCTGTGCGCGCAGCGCTGCGCACACATAAGCCTCGACACTGCTGCGCTCCGGAACAAAAAACCCGGAAGTCCTGCGCTCCCCGGCCTCGGCATCGACCAGCAGCGCGATGTCACAACGCGCGTCGTCTGCGTGGCTTTTGCGTATTCTTTTTCGCGCCATGCGTCGATTCTAGCAGCGCACCATTCAGATACGCCGGCCTGCACGGAACAGGCCCCGGGGTGCGCGATGCAGGCGTTCGAATCCGTCGCGGGTTACGCGGATCATCTCGCCCACCTGTACACCGGCGCGTTTCGATTCATCGGCGTCAGTGGTGATGACGTTCGGCTGCACCACCACCGTCATGTTCTCTTCCAGCGTCATGTCCGGCAGCGGACCGGACATCCTGCTCCTGCTGCCGATGATGGGCTGGAAATAACCGCCGCCGAATCCATGCATGAGGTCATCACATACCGTGTAGCCCTTGCTTTCGATGACGCCGGTAGCATCGAGGATATCCTGCATCGTCGCGCCATG
>JAOUIN010000191.1 GCA_029883965.1 Betaproteobacteria bacterium | reverse complement strand
CCAGCGAGCGTGCGGCCTGGGCCGACCTGCCCGCGGAGCGCAAAGCCGCGCTCGAAGGCCTCACCGCTCTGCACCGCATGACGCTGCGCGACGCGGACAACGACAAAGGCTACAAGGACGAAGACAAGAAACGCCATGTCGTCACCCACCCGCTGGTCCGCGCCAATCCCGTCAACGGCCGCAAGGCGCTCTATGTCGGCGCGCACGCGCAGGAGATCGTCGGCATGCCGCCGGCAGATGGCGCCCGGCTGATCGACGAACTGACGGCGTACTGCACGCAACCGCAGTACGTCTACAGCCACCGCTGGCACGATGGCGACGCGGTACTGTGGGACAACCGCTGCACGCTGCATCGCGCGACGACATTCGACCGATCCAAATACAAACGCAGGCTGCACCGCACGACCATCGCCGGAAAATCGCCTGACAGCGCGTTTGCGACGATGCCGGGGGCGTAAGAACCGGGGCGTAAGCGGTGTGGCGGGCGCAGCGCGAAGGGAAGTGGAGTTTGCCCTGATGCTGCTTAATCGCGCAGCGTCGCGAGGAACTGGCGAAGCTGGTTCGCGTGCAGACCAAGGGCGACAACCAGGCGGTTGCCCGCTGAGCAAACAGGGCCCGTGCAACCCTTTCAAAAGTGATATGGACCCTGTTTGTTCAGGGGAAACACGGTTTGTCCCCAATCGCCTGCTATCGCTGCGGAGAGTCTTCCCCGCATCTGATCCACATCAACACTGCCGCGGCCGGGCTGCGCAAGAATTCATCGTATGAGCGACTCTCCGGCCGGCAAGGACGGCAGCACCCTGCGCCAGCGCCTGCGCGCGCTGCTCGACACCATTGATCAGGAGATGGCCGCACGGGCCGCCAACGTGGCCGCGGTGCTGCCCCAGCATCGCATCAGTGCAGCCAATTTTGCCTGCTATCTGGGTCTGCGCAGCCGCGACATCCACCTGCTGCAACTCGAACTCGCCGCGGCCGGGCTGTCATCGCTGGGCCGCTGCGAAGGCCACGTGCGTGACACCCTGATGCGGTTGAGCGCGTGGCTCGAGAGTGAACGTGGCGATGCGCCGGCGGCGGGCAACAGCGACGGCCTCGACTGGGCCAAGGCCGAATCCCTGCTGCACGCCAACACCAGCGCGCTGCTCGGGCCGCGGCCAACTGATCGGCATGTCTACATCATGGTGACCGCGCCCGCGGCCGCGGAAGCCGATGCCGCGTGGGCCGACGCGCTGCTCGCCGCGGGGGCGGACGTGCTGCGCATCAACGGCGCGCACGACTCGCCTGCGGAGTGGGCGAAGATCGTCGCGCTGTTCAAGGCCCGAGCCGCCGCTGCCGGCAAGCCGGGGCGGGTGTTTGTCGACCTGCCGGGCCCGAAGCTGCGCGTGGACATCCGCCAGATGGAAAAGGGCGTGCTGCATCTGCCGCGCCACAAGGACCGGCTCGGGCGCACCACCGTCCCCACGCGGCTGCAGATCGTCGCGCACTACGGCACAGGAGCGCAGGTTCCGGTTCCGTCCGAATGGCTGCCGCAACTGCGCGTGGGTGACACGCTGATGCTGGTCGATGCCGGCGGGCGCGACCGCGTGCTCACCGTTCGCGCCGCCGGTCCCGAAGCCGTGATCGCTGACTGCGACCGCTCGCTCTACATCACCTCCGGCCTCGCGCTGGCCTGGCGGCGCGGCGACGAAGAACTCGCCCGTGGCATGATCGGCGAACTGCCGCGCCAGCCGCGCAAACTGAGTCTGGCCGTTGGCGACGTCCTCGTGCTCAACGAGAGCGGCCACACCACCGGGGCCGACACTTGCGCGCTGGCTTTTCCCGAGCCGGACCTGCTGGGCCAGGTGCGCCCCGGCGAGCGCGTCGTGTTCGACGACGGCCGAATTGTCGCCGTCGCCGAAGCCACGGGGCCGGACGGCCTGCGCTGCCGCGTGCAGCAGACCATCCACTCGCCCGCGAACCTGCGCTCGGGCAAGGGCGTCGCGTTTCCGGACAGCGCGCTCTCGCCCGGACGGCTGGGCCCCGGGGACGAGGTCGCGCTGCAGTTCGCGCTGGAGCAGGCCGATGGCGTGGGCGTGTCATTCGTCGCCACTGCCAACGAAGTGGCGCTGATCGGCGAGCACATCCGCCGCAGCGGCAAGCCGGGCTTCGGCATGATCCTCAAGCTCGAGACCCGGGCCGCGCTCAACAACCTGCCAGAAATCCTGTTCGAGGCGATGAAATACGATCCGGTGGGTCTGATGATCGCGCGCGGCGATCTGGCGGTGGAGCTGTCGTTCGAGCGGCTGGCCGAGATGCAGGAGGAACTGCTGTGGTTCGGCGAGGCCTGCCATCTGCCGGTGGTGTGGGCAACACAGGTGCTGGATTCGGTGGCGCACTCCGGTCTGCCCACCCGCGCCGAGGTCACCGACGCCGCGATGGCGATGCGCGCCGAATGCGTCATGCTCAACAAGGGCGAACATGTCGCGACGGCGGTGAAGATGCTCGCCGACATCATTCACAAGATGGAAGCGCACCAGTACAAAAAGCGCTCGCTCTACCGCCGGCTGGCATTGGCGCGCTAGACAGGCGCCGCCCGCTTAAGACTCAGGTGCGCAGCGTCGCGAGGAGCTGGCCGAAGTAGACGAGGCCCGCGGGCCACACGCCGAGCTTCGCGGCCGAGCCCAGGTGGCCGTGCATGCCGCCGTCGAAAAATAGTGAGCCCCAGGCCTGTGCGAATGCCTGCGCGCGGTCGAAAGTGACGCGGTCGTCATCGCGGCCGGCGACGACGGCGGAGGGGTAGGGCAGGCGCTTGAGGATCATGCCACCGAAGCCCTGCGGCCCCGCGCCGCCGGGGGTTTTCCAGCGGTCGCGGTCGCTCGGTGCGACGAAGAACACGCCGGCCACTTTCTTCACGGCTTCGGGCTGGTCAAACGACCATTTCATCACCAGTGATGTGCCCGCGCTGTGCGGCACGAGGACGACGGGCTTAGTCGCCTGGTTCACGTACTCGGTCAGTTTCGCCGCCCATACGTCGTAGACCGGCCGGTCCCAGTCCGCCTGCTGCACGCGGACAAAATCGGGGAAGGCCTGTTCCCAGTGGGTCTGCCAGTGATCCGCTCCCGCGCCGCCAAGGCCGGGATGGATCAGCACGGAGACATGGCTGAGTGTTTGCATCACGCAGGAATTCTAGCGTTAACCGGCGTGCGTTGCCGCAAAAGTCGTGGGCCGCAATGGCGTTTCACTCATTGCAGGGCCTGGTCGGCACCAGGTATTCGAGCCGCATCAGGCCGGATGCCTGCCTGCGTATCGGCAATCTGCCGGGACACTACGCCGCGGTTATGGTGATTTCGCGGACCGTCACCCGGTGAGTCCCGGGAAACGGGGGCAGCGCAACGACGCGGAAAGGTTGCGCTGCCCAGGTGTACGCTGCGCCCGGCCGGGCTGGCATCGGGCGTCGGCGACCGATCAACGGGTGATCACGATTTCCAGATAATCCGACGGCACAACCATCGTGCCATCCGTAGCCCGGTTGAACCGCCCGATCAACTGCTGGATGTCGTTGCGCAGGGCGGCTCGGGCCGTTTCGTCGAGGGCTGCAAACGCCTTCAACGTCGGGCCATAGTAGCTGCCGAAAATATCGAGCCAGTGTTCCGGCGAGTGATACCGGAACGTGAACTGGCGGGGCTGTACTTCGATTTTAGAGACGCGCGGGCCGAAATGTTTGTCGAGGAAGGCCCTGGTGCCCCAGGCGGCCGGCGAGTTGAGCCCCGCAGGCGGCGGCAGGTGCTTGCCGATCGTTTTGAAAAGCTGCCCGATGAAGCCATCGGGTGTCCAGTTGACGAGCCCGATCTTGCCGCCTTTTTTGCAGACCCTGACCAGTTCCGCAGCCGCCTGTTCCTGGTTGGGAGTGAACATTACCCCGAATGTGGACACCACATTGTCAAAACTTGCGGCGTCAAACGGCAGCGCCTCGGCGTCGGCTTCTCGATAGTCGATGGCCAGTTTCTCCGCGGCCGCGCGCACCCGGGACTGCTCGAGCAGCGCCGGCACATAATCGGTGGACACGACCTTGCAAAACCGGCGCGCGGCGGCGAGCGTGGCGTTGCCGTTGCCGGCGGCCACGTCGAGCACGCTCTGGCCGGAGCGCAGGTCCATCGCTTCGCACAGCGCCTCACCGGTGATCTGCAGCGTGATGCCGATGCGGCCGTAGTCGCCGGATCCCCAGGTTGCCTGCTGCTTGGTTTTGATGGCGGTGTAATCCGGTGTGGTGCTGATCTTTTCCAGGGTTGCGGTGTTCATGACAATCTCCTTTGGGTCGGGTTAAGTGATTAATTTCAACAACCGCCGACCGCATCGAATCAAGTGGCCGACCGTTAGGCGCAAGCTTAGAAAGCAGCGCACGGCGGTGCTTGAGGAAAACATGTGCTTTTGTGGGGGATTGCGTGTAGCGCCCGGCCGGGCGCGCACGCAGGCTACCGGATCTTCAGCAGGCGGCCGCCCAGTGTCTCGCCCAGCAGTGGAATCACCTGGGTCGATTCGAGATCCGGCATGATCCGGAAGGCATCGTCCAGCGCCCGGCGCGCAGACGCCTGATCACCCTTGAGCAGATGGATCCCGGCGACGACGACGCGCGGAATGTAGTTGCGGTGATCACGCTGACAGGCCAGCTCGGCCCTGTGCAATGCGCTGTCGAGATCCTTGGACTGGATGAGCGCGACCGCGAGCAACGCGCCCCATACCGACAGCCGGCTGTCGAGCGGCGATATCTCGATG
>JAOUIN010000190.1 GCA_029883965.1 Betaproteobacteria bacterium | reverse complement strand
CGCGATGCTGCCGGTGATTACGGTCATTGGTCTGGAATTTGCGTTTCTGATCGGCGGCCTGGTGGTGACCGAGCAGGTGTTCAATCTCAACGGCATCGGCAAGCTGTTCGTTGAGACCGTTACGCGTGGCGACTTCACCATGGTGCAGGCGCTGGTCATGCTGATCGCCGCCTTTTTCATCATCATCAACTTCGTGGTCGATCTGATGTATGCCGTGTTCGATCCGCGCGTGAGGTACCGTTGATGAGCGGATCCTCTACCCAGAGCATCGTTTATGACGCGCCAAAACGCCGGCATCCTGCGCTGTCGTTCGTAATTCAGCAGCCGCTCGGCGCGGCCGGACTCGTGGTCATCGTTATCATGCTGTTCGCCAGTATTTTCGCCAAGTACGTGGCGCCGTACGATCCGGTGGTGATCGACTTTGAGTCGATGCTGTCCCCCCCGTCCTGGGAGCATTGGCTCGGGACCGATGCCTTCGGGCGCGATGTTTACTCCCGCATTATTTATGGCGCGCGGACAGCGCTGCTGGTCGGGTTTCTGTCTTCGTTCGCCGGATCGACGCTGGGTGCGGTGATCGGCGTCATATCGGCCTACTTTGGCGGGCGCATCGATATGGTCATTCAGCGTTTCATGGATGTGCTGCTGTCGTTCCCCATCATCGTGCTTGCATTGACGGTGGTTGCAGTGCTGGGCAAGTATCTTGTCGGCGGACTCGACGTTAACCTGGTGTTTGCGATTGCCATACCAATGGTCCCTAAAGTGGCAAGGGTGGTCCGGGCATCGGCGCTTGCGATCCGCGAGCTGCCGTATATCGACGCTGCCCGTGCGGCCGGGTTTTCCCACACCCGCATCATATTCCGCCATATCGTGCCGAACGTGGTGGCGCCCTACCTCATCATGCTCACGGCGTTCATGGCGCAGGCTATCCTGCTCGAGGCCTCACTTTCATTTCTCGGACTGGGTGTTACCGAGCCGACGGCGGCATGGGGGCTGATGCTGTCCGGGTCGTCGGCAGAGTTCTATCGTGAAGCGCCGTGGATGATCATTTTTCCCGGACTGGCGATCAGCCTCGCGGTATTCGCCTTCAACCTGTTCGGTGATTCGCTGCGCGACTGGCTGGACCCGAAAATAAAGCTGTAACGGCGCGTAAGACCGCAAACCGCGGTCAGGCTTCGCGCGTGTAGCGCCGAACCTGTGCTTCGTCAACGCGGATGCCCAGGCCCGGACCCGTAGGCACGGTGAAGTGCCCCTGCTCAAGCCGCAGCGGCTGGTCGACGATGTCGTCGGCCAGATAGGGGCTGGACAGACTGACGCCCCAGTCCAGCGCAGGTATGGCCGCTGCCAGATGCAGCAGCCCGGCGCTGGCGACGCCGGCTTCCGCGATCTTGCAGGCGAGGTTCACTTTCATGTCGAGTTGTTCGCAGGCCAGAGCGGCATCGTAAACGGTCTGCATGCCGCCGAGCTTGATGGTTTTCAGACTGCAGCCATGAGCGGCTTTCGCTTCGTGGTGCCGGCGTAGATCGTCAATACTGTGCAGGCCTTCATCGATGCTGATTTTTACCCGACTGGCTGCGGCGACCCGCGCCATGCCGGCGACATCGTGCCCGGCTACCGGTTGCTCGAAAAATTCGATGCGCGTATCCGCGACCCCCTGCACGAAACGGATGGCCTCGTCCGGCGTCCATGCCTGGTTGGCATCCGCGCAGATCAGAATGTCCTCACCCGCTATCGCGTCACAGATTGCCCGCGCGCGCCCGGCATCCGCTTCCGGCGAGGCCACTCCCACCTTGATCTTGATCGCGACATACCCTTCAGCCAGCCGTTTTTTTGTTTCGGCAATGTCGCCTTCGGTGCTGCCGGTGCCGATCAGGCGCAATGCCGGGATGCGCGTCCGGCGCGCCCCACCCAGAAGTTCGTGCACCGGTTTGCCGCGGGCCTTGCCGAGTGCATCGAACAGCGCCATTTCGATTGCCGCCTTGGCGCCATTGTTGCCGTACAGGTACTGGCCGGCACGTTTCATGATCGCCGGAATGTCGTCAACCGGCATGCCCGTGAGTTTGTCTGCGAGGTAATGCACAGCAGCAACCATGCTGCCGTGGGTCTCTCCCGTCATGGTGGGCGCGGAAGCCGCCTCACCCCAGCCGACGGTGCCGTCGCGGGTTTCCAGGCGCACCAGCAGGTTCTCCGCGTTGCGCACTTCCTCAAAAGACATCTTGACCGGTTTGATCATCGGCAGGCTGATGGCGATGGGCTGCAGGCGCTGGATATGCATGGTGGATCCCGGATAAAAAGCGGCGCCCGGAGGCGCCGCTTAAGTCTAACTACATCAAACGCTTATATTGATATTACAGCTTGCCGATCTTCTGTATGGCCCTGGCCATGCGCTTGTAATCGGCCTCGAAAAACGCCTTGAAGTCGGCTGTGTCGCGGTAATCAGGCACGATTTTGACCTTTTGCAGCGCGTCCTTGAACGCCGGATCTGCCGCGGCTTTGCGCACGACATCACGCAACTGTGTCAACGTCGCGTCCGGCAGTCCGGCGGTGGTAAATACGCCGACCCAGAGATACGCTTCGACATCGATACCCTGTTCCTTGAACGTCGGCACATCGGCCAGCGCCGGATGACGCTTCACGCCCCAGCTGGCGATTGCGCGCATTTTGCCCGATGAAACATGCGGATATACCGCTGCCGGGCCGCCGCCGGTGGCATCAACGTGGCCGCCGAGCAGTTGCGTAATGGCCGGGCCGCCGCCGGTGGTCGGCACGTGACGCATTTTCAGGTCAGCCGCGTCGAGGAACATTTCCATCGGCACATGCGTGATGCCGTACGGACCGGAAGAAGAGAAAGTACTGGAGCCGTTGGCCTTTTTTGCGAGCGCAATGAACTCCTTCACGGACTTGGCCGGCACCGAGGGATGCACGACCATGATCAAAGGGTCGGCGCTCATCAAAGCAACCGGCTGGATCTGCGCCAGCGAATACGGGGACTTGATGCCGTAGAGCTTGTCCTTTTCGATCACCAGATGAAGGTTCGCAGTCGTAACCAGCAGCGTGTGACCATCGGCGGTCTGGTTGGCGACAAACGCAGTTCCGACTGCTGCCGTACCGCCGGGGCGATTGACGATGGGCGCAGGCACTTTGGCCAGACGCTCGACCACCGCGGACAGTGGCTGGGCATGGATCTGATTCATGCCGCCCGGAGGATTCGGCACCACTATCGTCATGGCTTTGCTCGGGAAACCCTGCGCCTGTGCGCCCATAGCGACACAACCGCAAGCGAGAGCGATCAGCAATCGTTTCATATACAACTCCTCAAACGTGGATTATCGGGGCTGCGTCGCGCAGCCCGCTTTGGAATGACTAATGACTACCTGAAAACGGTAACTCCATATGCTGAACCTGTCAACCGCGCATGATCCACCATCCGTGTAGTTGGCAGGTTCAGCATCGATGGTTGGCAACGCACAGCAAACTGGTTAGCCTAGGACCCCTGCGGCACCAATTTCCGGCGCGCCGTGATTGCGCGCCGACGACGGTTTCGGAAACTACAGAGACAATCCAGTATGGCAAAAAAAATTCACTCCGTTCTGATATATGGCTACGGTGTCATGGGCCGCGGAGTCGCGCGCACCTTTGCTGCCAACGGTTTTGACACCATCATCCGCAGCAGCCGTGCCGCGACCCTCAAGGACGTGCCCAAGGGCGCGCGAGCGGTGGACCGGTTGCCTGACGCGCCGCCGGATCTGGTGCTGGAACTGGTGCCGGAAGACGTCGCGACGAAGCAGAAAGTCTATGCTGAAGTCGAGGCGGCCTACCCGGACGCGGAGGTTATCCTTGCTACGGGCACTTCGGGTCTGGATCTGGTCGAACTGGCCAAACCGCTGCGGCATCCGGAACGATTCCTGGGCCTGCACTATTTCATGCCGGCAGACCAGGCGCTGGTGGTCGAGGTGATGGCCGGGCCGCAGACGCCGCGGGCACTGGTGGATGCCGCAGCGGACATGTTGCGGCAGACGGGCAAGGAACCGGTGGTGTTGTACAAGCCCATCGTCGGCTTTCTGGTCAACCGCCTGCAGCATGCGATTTTGCACGAAGCGTATTACCTGATCGAGGCCGGTGTCGCCAGCGCGGCAGATATCGATCATGCCGCGCGTCGCATGCTGGCGCCGCGTATGTGCCTCAATGGACTGATCCAGCAAAAGGATGTCAGCGACCTGACGATACATGCCGGTGCCCAGGCGTCGATCGTGCCGGAGCTGTTCCATAACGGCGTGCCCAATCCGATGCTGCAGGCGATGGTAAAAAACGGGGAAACCGGCCTTGCTGCGGGCAGGGGTTTCTATGACTGGGCCGATTGTGACGTCGAGGCCGTGCGCAAACAGGCGTCGGCCCAACTGGCAAAGTTGACGGAGTTTCTGGATTCCGGCGCGCTTGATCCGGCGCCGCGTACCCAGCCCAAACCGCGGGATCCGCGGCGCAAGTGATGTCGACCGGGTTTCCGCACTGCGCCCGGCCGCAGGTGCCGTGTGGCTGAAGCGGCATCTCCAGAACACGTTCTCGCATTTCGTACCGGTATCAGCGAAGCGCTGGGTGTGCCTGCTGCCGTGCTGGGCGCAGGATTCATAGGATACGGTTCACTCGCGGCGGACGCCGGTTATTCCGTGTGGCTGACGTTGTCGGCCACGGTGGCGATCTGGGCGCTCCCCGGTCAACTGGTGCTGTTGGAGATGCAGGCAGGGGAAGCAGCAGTGGCTGCCACGGTGCTGGCGGTCTCGTTGAGCGCAGCGC
>JAOUIN010000189.1 GCA_029883965.1 Betaproteobacteria bacterium | reverse complement strand
GTCGAGGCCGTCTTCAAACGCGGCACAGTCCGGCAACTCGCCGGCTTCTTCATGACGATCGAGATCGCGGAAAAAAACCTCGGCATCTTCAAGGTCGGTTTCGTGTTCGACACAGGCCGGACCACCTAATGCATACCATGCGCCCGCCACCTGCTCACGCAAGGGGGCGCGCCGGCGCTGCAGCAGGCCGGGCGCGAGTGCCTCACATAAACGTGCAGCGCGAACGCGGCCGTCGGCGGACAGCTGCGCGAGTCGCGAGTCGTGGTGCAGTGCGTCCCAAATCGTCATGCCCGCGTTGTCCGCAGCCAGCGCGTGCAGATCGGCCAGCGTCAACCCGCACCAAGGCGCACGCAGCACGGCCAGCCACGCCAGCCGGTCGCCCGGATGCGCAAGCGCGCGGGTCAGCGCCAGCAGGTCCTGCACCACCGGCCGCTGGCCCAGGGGTTCGATGTCGATGGCGCGAAACCGCAGTTGTGCAGCTTTCAACGCGGGTACGATGGCGCGCAGATGGCCGCGCGTGCGGGTGAGTATTGCCACTTTCGCTGCCGGATCAGCCGCACGCGCAGCGAGTACGACTTCGGTAATACGTTCCGCTTCGGCTGCGCCGTCGTCATCGAACAATGGGTGCACCTGCACCGCGGCGCCACCGAGCGCAGCACGCGTCGGCACCGATGCGGTGTAGGGCACCGCTCCGGAGACGATGTCTTCAGCGGCCGGCAGGATGCGCGCGAACGCGGCATTGACCCATTCAACGATGCCGGAATGCGAGCGGAAATTTGAAGACAGCGCAATCGGATGCAGTTCGACACCGGCAATGCCTTCGGCACGCGCGCGCAGGAACAGGCCGACCTCGGCTTCGCGGAACCGGTAGATCGACTGCATCGGATCACCCACGGCGAATACGGTGCGCCCGTCGTCCGGCGACCAGCCGGCGGTCAGCCGCGCCACCAGTTCGTACTGACTGATCGAAGTGTCCTGGAACTCGTCGATCAGCAGGTGATGGACGCGGTAATCCAGCGCCAGCGTCAGATCGGTGGGCGCATCGTCGGTACCCAGCGCCAGCAATGCACTCTGCGCGACTTCCGTGAAGTCCACCTGTCGGCGCGACTGGAACACCAGCTTGAGTTGCGCAACCGCCTGCGGCAACAGGCGCAAAATGGCACCGAGCACCTGCCACTGGCTGTCGCTGTAGTGCGCAGGGGGCAGCAGCCTCATGTCCGCCAGCGCCATGCGCGCATCCGCAACATTCTCCAGTTCCGCAAACAGGGTCAGCGCGCGTTCCTTCCATGGCTGCCCCGGCTTGCCGGCAGGAAACCCCTGGTCCTTGGTCAAACGCTTGCGCCATTCATCCTTGTCCGTCAGGAACAGACCCGCCAACGCCGCCCAGCCATCGACGTCATCCACAAATGCACCCCGCCCGAGGTTCGCGAACGCATAGTCCGCGATCGCAGACAATTCAGCCACGGCCTGGCGCGGAATCGCGGTGCGCAGGCGATTCACTGCCAGTTCGCGAGCATGCCGCAACGCGGATTCAAGCTCATCACGTTCGCGGCCGTGCACGTGGCGCAGCCATTGATCGCGGCGCGCCAGCATGTCGACCAGCAGGTCTTCGGTCCGCGCGACATCATTGTCGAGGTGCGTCAGCACGTTTTCGACGTCGGCGGCGACAGCTGCGGCGTCATTGACCAGCGCAATGGTCGCCTGCGCAGCCTGGCGATACAGCACTTCAGCGTCTTCGATGCTGTCGGGCTGCGCGCCGAAGCGCGACAGCACCGGCATCTGCCGGGTCAGGCCCGCACACAGGGCATCAATGGTCTGGATGCGCAACTGCACGGGGTTGTCGACCAGATGCCAACCCGCGTCGCGGTCCCGCTGCAGCGCGGCGGCAGCGAGTTCCAGCGTCAGCTTTTCATGCTCGGATTCCGGTGTCTTGCCCGACTGCGCGTCGGCCAGCGCCTGCAGCACGCGCTCGCGCATTTCGCCCGCGGCTTTTTTAGTGAAAGTCACAGCGGTGATTTCTTCGGCGTGATTCACCCGCGCCAGCAGCAGCAGGTAACGCTGGATCAGCAACTCGGTTTTGCCAGAACCTGCGGGCGCCTGGACAATGAACGAACGGCGCGGATCCAGTGCTTCGCGGCGCTGCGCGAGATCGGGGATGGCCGCTGTCATTCTCCGGGCTCCGCGTCGGTGACGGGCTCGCCCAAACGTTCCCGGATGCGGCAGAACGGTTGCAGATCGCAATACTGGCAGGTCTGCGGATAACGTTTGGGATCGACGGTCGAAACGCCCGCGGCAAACTGCGATGCCATGCGCTCCAGATCCTTGCGCCAGGCGGCGATCAGATCCGGCCATGCCGGAAACTGCTCGGCCTGTCTGGTGTCTGCATGCGCTTTGATGCCGGGCAGCAGATCGCCGTCACGCGCGAGTCCGGCATAGGCCATTTTTCCGGTGCGCACCTGCGCGAAAGCCACCGCCGCGGCATCCGGTTCAGTGGACAGCAGGTACAGGGGCAGTTGCGGTTCTTCGGGACGCTCGCCGAGCAGGTCGGTGGCATTGGCCCTGCCCGTCTTGTAGTCAATGATGATGCGGCGCCCGTCTGCGGTTTCATCAACACGATCCAGACGCGCATTGAGCTGCAGCCCGCCGATGGCCATGACGCGCTTGTCCTCCACGGCAAGCACGGTGTAGGCGCCGCGCTGCCGGTCCAACTCCAGCCAGGCACGCGCGAGATTCATCAGGCGCTGCTTCTCGATATCGGCAAAACGGCCCGACAGGGCCGTCGGCCGCTCGCGCCGGATGCGTTCCATTGCCGCATCGGCTGAGGTGTCCAGCAGCGCATCAAGTGCGTTGCTGTCCAGCGCCTGCAACGCGTCGCTGGTACGTAGCTGTGCCCATACTTTCGCCAGCGCGTTGTGCACCAGCGTGCCGCGCTCCAGCGCATCAAGACCGGCATGCGGCACTTCGGGCGACTCCGCGCGCAAACGGTGCCTGGCGGCCGCGCGGAACGGGCAAGCCGCCTGGTCCTTGAGCAACCCGGTGCCGCCACCGGCGACACGATCCCCGGTCAACGGCGGCGCCGTTTCGTCAGCCAGTTGTTCAATGTCACGCAGGGCATGGATCGCAGCGCGATAGTCGGCACCGTGGGCGATTTCGACGGGCCCCTCGTTCACCGCAGCAATCAGCGCACTGGGACGCAGTTCGCGATCGTCTTCGCGCGACGCATGGCTCAACACCACTTCATCGGCCGACACACACCAGCGCCGAGTCATGTCACGTGCAGCTGCCAGCCCATCGGCCGCTGAACATTGCGGCAATCCCGCGGCACGCTGCACCGCCAGCGGCAGAAAAGGATTGGGGCGTTGCGGCGGGGGCCAGTGTTCATCATCCAGGCCCATCACCCACAGGCAGTCGAAGGTCAGGCCCGAGGTTTCGAGCACACCGAGGATCTGGATCGGCACCTCCGGCGACTCCGGCTGAAACGGCGTGTCGGCCGCCATGCGCCGCAAACGCGACAGTGCTTCGGCATAGACCATCCGCGGCACTACGCGGTCGAGTGCGGCAAAGCCGGCGATCAGATCGTGCCATCGTTTCAACGTCTGGTATTCCGCGGAATCGAGCACCCGTTCCCCGGGGAACCCGGCGACGGCCAGCGCGTCCGAAATGGCGCGCGCCCACTGCGACGGCGCCTGCGTACCGAACAGGCGGCTCTTGCGAAACCCGGCAAGCTCGGCCAGCAACCGCGCCAATCGCGGGCAGTCCCCGCCATATCCGGCCGCCAGACCCTGCAAGCGCTCCAACGTCACCGCCGGTTCAACACGTCCGCGCAATTCGACATCCAGCAAGGCGCGGGCCGAGCGTTCGGTTTCGGCGCCGGCAATGAATGGCGAACGCAACAGGCGGCTGGCGCGTTCAAATTCGGCCTCGCGCCCGGCGAGTTCGAGTAGCAGCATCGCGGTATTGACCAGCGGATAATCCGCGAGCGGCACACCCAGCGACAGATTGAATGGCAATACCCGCATCGGCGCGCCGGGCAACGCGTAATCCGGCGCCGTCGCTGCACTGAACAGACGCACGACAGCGGCACGTCGCGCCGCAAGATCCGGCACCACGACGCCGATGCGGGTGTGCCCGGCCTCCAGCCGCGTTCGGATCCAGGCCGCCGCCAGGCGAATTTCCTGCTCGGCATCGATGCACGGTTGGCGCAATACGCGGCCGGCATGTTCCCGCGGCCCCGCAAGCAGCACTTCACAGCCGGCCCGCTGCAAGCCATCGAGAAAGTCCGACTGCTGCGGCGTAAAACTGTCGAAGCCGTAAGCAACCAGCGTCTGCGGTCTGCGGATGCGGCCATCAGCCATCAGCGGCAGCACGCGGTCCGCGAGTTCCGCAGCATCCATCAGGCCATTGCGCTGCAGTGTCCGTTCGTATCGCGGCGCCCAGTCCTGAAACGCCTTGCCGTCCTCGTTCTGCACAGCGCCCCGCAGGCGCGGCCCCAGCCGCCAGGTCCGCGCAAGCTGCCAGGCCTCATGCGCCAGCCGCGCGGCATCGGCGACGGCCAGCAGCGCCTCGCCGCCCGGTGAAGCGCGCAGCAGGTTTTCCCAGAGTGCGCGTGACTGCGCCGGCGATAGCACAAGAGGTAGTGGCGCGACATCGGTGTACCGCGCGTCTTCTCCGGCACGCTCCAGAAATCCACTCCACGGCAGTATGTCCGCGGACTCCCAAAATGCTTTCCCAAGCCCGACCTGAAAACCACCAAATTCGCGCTGTAATACGAGCGCGAGCCGGTGATTGGGG
>JAOUIN010000020.1 GCA_029883965.1 Betaproteobacteria bacterium | reverse complement strand
GCGGCGTGTTCGCGGTGACGGCGATCGCGAAGGGTACGCGCATACTCGAATACACCGGGGAGCGCATGTCGCACGCGAAGGCAGACCGGCTTTACGGTGATCTGCACGAGAACTCTTCGCATACGATGCTGTTTGCTGCGAATGACAGAGTCGTCATCGATGCGACGAAGCGCGGCGGGCCGGCGCGCTGGATCAATCATTCGTGTGCACCGAACTGCGAGGCCAACGAGGAAGACGGGCGTGTGTTCATTGATGCGATCCGCGCCATCAAGCCGGGACAGGAACTGGCGTACGACTACAATCTGGTGCTCGAAGAACGCCATACGCCAAAGCAGAAGCGCGATCATCCGTGCCACTGTGGCGCGCGCAAATGCCGCCACACCCTGCTGGGCTCCAAGCGATAAAACCTGCAGCGTCAGTCGAAGCGCAGCGTGAACAGGACGTCGAGGGCGTTTTCCGCGCCGGTGGTGGCTTCTAGCCGCCAGCGTTCAGAGAGCAGGTAGTCCACCTTGACCACGCTGCCGGCGGTCCCGCCCAGCGTCTGCTCCAGCCGGGCGGTCAACTGGTCAGTGATGCGTTTGCCGAGCGTGACCACGCCCAGTGCGCCTTCTCCGCCCTGCGAGACGCCGAGTTCGTCGAGTCCCAGGCCGTCGGCAACCTGCTTTTGTATGGAATTTCCGCTGCGCGAGCCGGCGCTGAGAGCGGTTGCCTGCAGGATTGCGAGTTCCGCAGCGCTTGCGGTTTGCGGGTCGCGACCGAGCACCAGCCATGCAAGCCGGTCGGAGTCGGACATGTCCGGATCGGACACGAGCTTGACCAGGGGGCGCTGCAGTGACCCGCTGACTTCGACGCCGACTTCCACCGACTTGATTTTGCGGCCGGCTCGCAGGTTGAGCCCCGGATTTCCCAGCGGGCCGGAAAAAGTGAGTTCGCCCCGTTCGATATCGAGCCGCTGACCAAAGGCGTAGTACTCGCCGCGCAGCGTGCGTATGGTGCCGAGTGCATGGTAAGCGTCGTTGCGCGACGTGACGTTGAGCGAGCCGCCAAGCACAGTGTTGAGTCCGTAGCCGCGAACTGCGAATTTGTCGTTGAGGTCTACCGTCATGTCGAGCGCAATGCGCACCGGTTTTTTGGCGCCTGCAGCGGGAGTGCTTTTTCCGACGATGACGACGTCCTCGCCCAGCACCGGCCTGCGTTCGACACCCAGGTCGTAGCGTCCCTCATCGACCCTGAATTTTCCATCGATTGCGAGCTTCAACTCGCGCAGTCCGGCCCGCCCGGCGCCGCTGAGCACCACGGTCAGCTCCGGGCTGGCGAGGATACGCGCGCGTTCTGCACGCACCGAAATGTCGAAACTGCGCAGGCCGTCCGCGAGATCGGCCGCGCCGTCGGCTTCTATTTTTCCATCACCTGCTTTCACGTGAAACCGGCTGACTTTCAGATTCTGGCCATCGAAGTTCGCGCGCAGCGTGCCGTCCGTCAGGTTCAGTCCCGTGCTGATCGATCGTACCTGCACCGCATCGGCACTGAGATCACCGGAAATCAGCGGCGCACCTGCAGTCCCGGCGATAGTGAGCTGCGCGGCAACGCGGCCATCGGTCCGGTCGAGTTCAGGTGCGAGTATCCGCGCCCAGGCCAGCGATTGCATGTCGAAGTTCACCGCGCCTTCCAGCGGCGAGTTGCGCGCCAGCACCCAGGCGCCGCCGCGTCGTTCCAGCTGTGTGCGTGCCCTTGCGGTGAGCGTGCCCATGTGCGTGCTTTGCGCATTGATGCCGGCGTCGAGCGCGTTGTCGCTCGCGGTGATGCTCACTCTGAGCTGTTGCAGACCCAACTGCAGGGTCCGCTCAGCCAGGACACCCAGATCACCGGATTCGCGGTAGATCTCGGCAGATCCCGATACCGTATCTTTCAGGGTAAAGTTCCAGTGTCCGCCTACGGTCAGGTCACGCGGATCAATGCCGGTTTTCGGGATAAGCGCGAGCAGCGCCCGCGACGTAATGCCGGTGAGCGCGCCATTGGTGGTGATGCCGCCCTGTTCCATGCGGAACGACGCGGGACCGATTTTTCCACCGAGCGCGACCGCCTGCACATCCGTGATGATCAGCAGGTCGTGCCCGATGCTGATGCGGGCAGGTGCGACAAGATCGAAGGGAATGTCGCCCCGTATTTGCAGCGCGGACACGCTGCCATTCCAGACCCGGTTACTCTCCAGGGCACCGGCGCCATTGAGGGTCGCGTTGACGGTTTTCCCGTGCAGCGCAGCCTTGACTTCATGGCGTAGCCGCGTGCCGCTTACGTCGAGTTTCACTTCGTCGACAGCCATCGTGCGTGCCTTGATGCCGGCGCCACGCGCCTTCAATTTCAGTGCGCCGTCGACGCCTGCATCCAGGGTTCCCTGTGCGTCGAGTGAGCGCGCCGAGAATCCGCCCGCGACCAGTCGCTGCGCGGTCAGCCTGAAATCCACCGATGGCTGTTCGATATTGCCGGCGAGGGTTCCCTGGCCTTTTACGGTGCCGGCGAGCGTCTTGTCGAAGGCCTGCAGATTCGCAGCATCGATCGACCAGTTGAGCCGGTCCCGCGGTTCGCCGAAGCTGCCGGCAATATCGATACGGTTCCCGGAGAGGATGGCGTGCGCTTTGCCGGCGAACAGCTGTTTCGCTGCGGTCGTAAACCCGGCATTTGCCGAAAGCGGAAATTCGCGCAGCCGGCTGTTGGTCAGAGCAAGTTGCACTTGCGCCTGCCACGCCGGTGCAAGCCTGCCCTGTACCGAGAGCTTGCCGTTCAATGATGCCTTTGGCGCATTGACGAAGCGGGAAGGGTCCATCGCTGAAAAGTCAGCCTTGAGCGAGAACTCCCGGGCATCGGCAAGGGCTGCGTGGCCGGTGAAATCAAATTGGCCCTTCCCGGCACGCAACCGGCCGCGCTCAACGGTGACCATGTTCCGCACCTGACGCAGTGTGACCGCCAGTTGTGCGCCGTCACCTTCGAGTTCTGCGACGACTCGTTGCTGTTCCACATTGCCGGTCAATATTGCGGTACCCGATACGGTCAGCGGATTGATTCCGGAGTGCAGTGCGGCAGTCTTGATGTTGCTCAGGGCCAGATTCAGTTGCATGTCTGCGTCGTTGATCGCGCCTGATCCGCGCACCTGCCCGCCCGCGCCTACGCCAAGCACAATGTCCGACAGCGTCCACTGAGCGCCGTTACCGGAAAACTCGAGCCCGGCATGTGTGAGCGGCAGGCGGCGTGTATCGACCGGTCCCGGAGCGCTGTTTCTTGCGCGGATCTTGCCCTTGAACAGGTCTGCACGCGGCATGCCGGCTTCCAGCGTCAGGTCCAGTCTTGTCTGCGGGAGCGTCCTGTCCCAGGCGGCAAGGTCCAGTCCCGCTGTATCAAGCGTGAGCGTCTCGATCAGCGGTTCGGCGAACGGGCGCAACAGGCCTGCGGCCTTTGCCGATGTGCCGCGCGCGGCGGCCGCGGCCTGCAGTTGCAGGGCGTCAAGACTTCCCCCGATCGTGATGCCGACTGCGAGCGGTTCATCCAGTGCTTTGCCGCTGAGGTTCAACTTGCCGCTCGCCGTGAATGGTGCCGCCGTCCCCAGGCGCATGGCGCCCGCGGCGCGCCAGTCCATGAAGCTGACGTTTGCAAGTTCGAGTTCGTGGGATGCCGCGCGGGCGTGAAAATTGAAACGCAGATCCTGCGCGATGCTTGCCGGCACGATTTCCAGCCGCTTGATTTCGGCGTTTGTGACGGTCGCATCGAACGGCAATTTCAGGGTGGCAGGCAGTCTCGCCGGTTCGTCTGATGCGGTCGCGGCGACGCGCAGCTCGTCGATCGACAGCGCGGTGATGCGCGCCTGACGGATCAGTATTGCCTGCGGCTGCCATTCGAGCGTGACACTGCGTGCCTCCAGGTCGAGCGCTGCATCCTTATAGGCCACGCGCGAAATGTTTATGCGGCTGTAGAGTGATCCTTGCGCACCTTCGATGGCGAGCCGTCCTTCGCCCGCGATGATTGCCTGCCGGGTGAGCCACTCGAGCGCCTGCGGGGTGCCGAGCCAGTACAGTCCGCCGCCGAGGAGCAGCAGTACGAGTGCAAGCAGCGTCCAGGCAGCGCGCCGGAGAATGCGATGAACGGATCGGGAGGCCATGTCAGAACCTGGCGCCGATCGTGAAATGGAACCGTACTTTATGGTCTTCGCTGGATTGAGCAACGTCGAAATTCAGTGAGCCGGCCGGACTGATCCAGCGTACACCGGCACCGTAACCCTGCACTGCACGGTAATCAGACCAATTGTCCACGGCATTACCGCTGTCGATAAACAGGGCGCCGCCCCAGCTCTCGGTAAAATCATGCTGGTATTCGATAGTGCCGACAGCAAGATAGCGCGCGCCTACAACCGCGCTGTCTATCTGTACGCCCAACGACTGGTAGGCATAGCCGCGGATGCTCTGATCGCCGCCGGCACGAAACAGAAAATGGTTGGGAATGCCGTCACGGGCGTCAGCCCAGACCGCGCCGGCTTCGGCACGCAGGTGCAGGCGGTCGTATCGACCCAGAGGCTGGATATAAACGCCGCGGCCATAGCTGCGCACGAACGAGCGCGTGGACAGGAGGGCTTCCGCGGCGCCGCCCAGCTGCAGGTTGAGGAGGTAACCTTTCCTGGGGCGCAGCAGATCGTCAACGCGTCGCAATGTCCATGAATAATTGGCCGACAGTGCTTCCACGTTGTCGGTTACGATCGATTCTATTTTCTGTTCCTCGGACTCGAATTTGACGGTGATATCGTGTTCCAGTCCCGGTGAGCGCCATGCACGGCTCAATGAAAAACTCAGGTTGTTGGTGATCAGGTCTTCGATGTCGGTCCGCTTGGCTTCGGCGCCGAGCCGGTTGCGCCAGCCGCTGGCCTCGGGCAGGAAGGCGAGCTGGGCATCCAGCGACTGCTGCTTGCCTTCAAGCTTCAGCTTGCTGACGGACTGCCAGCCGGGCTGGAAGGTGTTGTTGTGCGTAAGTCCGGCCTGCGCCCGCGGCCCTGTATCCGTGCTGTATCCCGCGCCCAGGTCAACCTTCATCACCGGATATTCAACTACACGTACCAGCACGGGCGTCGCGGTCGCATTTCCGGGCTCTGGTTCAACGGAAACCGAGGCGCTGCGAAAGTACCCGCTGGCCTGCAATTCGCCCTGATAGCGCAGCAGCGCGTCGTGCGTGTAGCGTTCGCCCTGGCGGATGGTGTTGAGATTCTCGACGAGGACTTTCGGATAGCGTTCAAGTCCGGTGATGCGGGTGGCGCCGAAATGGAACAGGGGGCCGCTGTCGATCTGCACATGGACTGCAACGCCGGCGGATTCCGGATCGACCTGTGCCTTGCTGGCTGAAACGCGTGCGGTGGGATAGCCGTCAAGAAGAAACGCATTCAACAATGCGTCCTTGGCTTCCGTCCACGCGGACTGGCTGAAACGGCTGCCGGCCGGCAGCCGCCAGCGGTTTTTGCTGTCGGCCACGCGGCCCGCATCCTCCGGGTTGCCGGTAATGGCGCCGGTAATTTCCAGTGTGACTGCGTTCACGCGGACGGGTTCGCCAGGTGCTACACGTATGTTTACGACATGCGTGGTATCGGAGGGCGTTTTCCCGACGCTGATTTGCGGCGAAAAATAGCCCTCTGTGACCAGCAGCCGGCGTGCATCGGATGGCACGCCATCGACCAGCCGCTCGAGAACAAGCATGTCCACTTCGGGGCGGTTGCGGTAGCGGTAAATGTCCAGATGAGTCTCGAGCAGCCGGCGTACGTGGTCCGGTGCTTCAAGTTCGATACGCCAGGACAGTGCCGGTGATTGTGCCCATGCGCTCACAAGCCATCCGGCCATGAGGAGCATGGCGATGGCGTGAGCTGTGATGTGCCGGCGGGACATTGCTGTGTCTGGATGTAAGAAAACCCCCGACGCTTACGCGTACGAAGCGACTGCGTTTCGGGGCGCTAATTGTCACATGCTTTGCTGGTCCGGCATGTCGTGCCGGGAATACCCCTTATGGACAGGATTGCCGGCAGGCCGTTCAAACTGCCGCCGGGTCCTGCGAGGATGCGCCGGTCCTGCGCCATGATGCGCTGTTGGTCGATACCTGCGGTTTATCTGCTTGCCTGCCTGGATCGCAGCGCGCGCACCCGGTGGGCGGCAAAAATGGTGCCATGCTTGACGTGGGCTTCATGGTTGGCCTCGACCGTATCGAGATCGTATAGATAATTAACCATGAACCCGGCGCCGTTTCCCAGGCCCTTCGGGGAGACGTCACCCAGCCAGCGCACATGCTCGATGCCGGCGCCATTGTCGAGGTGAAAGCGTGCGACGGGATCTACCGGACGTCCGCTGGCGGTTTTCGCTTCGAGCAGGTACTCGGCGACCAGGTCGTTCAGCATCGGGCGCAGTTCATCGGCAATCGCGGCATCATCGTGCCAGCCCGGTCGTGCCATTGTCTGCAACGCCTGCGTATCAGGGTGCGTGCGCCTCAGCCAGGACACAAAACCCGGCACCGGCGACAATGTGACGAAGGTGCGCAATTTCGGGAAATCGCGCACCAGTTCGGCCGCCACCTGTTTGATCAGGAAGTTGCCGAAGGAAACGCCTTTCAGTCCGGTCTGGCAGTTTGAGATCGAATAGAACACTGCGGTTTTTGCCTGTTTCGGATTTATCGGCGTGCGACCGCCGGCAAGGAGCGGGGCGATGGCATCGGGAATTTCGTCGGTCAGCGCGACTTCGACGAAAATAAGCGGATCGTCAGCGAGCGTTGGGTGAATGAAGGCAAAACATTTTCGATCCGGCGGATCGAGGCGGCGGCGCAAATCCGACCAGCCCGAAATTTCATGCACCGCCTCATAACGGATGATTTTTTCCAGGACTACCGCCGGCGTGTGCCAGTCTATCGGGCGCAGCTGCAGGAAGCCGCGGTTGAACCAGGAGCGAAACAGATGCTCGAAATCCTTGTCCACTTCTCTGAGCCCGGGGAACTGCGGCAGGAATTGCAGCAGGTCTTCACGCATGCGGAGCAGACTGGCAGTGCCGCTGGGGGCAAAGTTCAGGCGGCGGAACAGTTCCTGGCGACGCGATTCGGCCGCACCGTGAACCCGCTGGGCGGTGGCCGGCCCCGGTTCGGCCTGATACTCGCGAATCGCAGTGTTCAGGCGCGCCGTGTCAGTCGAAAAATGTCCCGCCAGCAGCTGCAGGTAATCGAGCTTCTCGTCCGGCGACAGCTTTGCGTATTGTTCAAGAATGCGACGCGCGAGCGTGACCCCGGAGGCTTCGCTGATTTCCGAGTACAGCGTTTCGCTGGCCTGCGCGAGCCATTGTTGCACCCGCCGCTCGCGCAGCGTACGGCTGCGGGCGGCGAGGTTGTCCCAGAGCCGGGTGAGCCAGCCGCCGCCCCGATCCGGCGTTGCGTTGTTGTCAGTTTTCGACTTTTGCACCAGATGCCTTGACCACTTTGCCCCAGGTTGCGATTTCGGATTTCACGAACTTATCAAATTCTTCCGGAGTTTGCCCGCCTGCAGTCGCGCCGAGGTTGCTCCACAACGTTTTCATGTCAGGCAGTGTCATCGCCTTGACGGTGGCCTGATGCATGCGGTCGACGACGGGTCGCGGCGTGCCTTTGATCGCCCAAAGTCCATACCAGGTGGTGACCGCAAAATCCTTGAAGCCGGCTTCCTGCATGGTCGGTACGTCAGGTACGACTGGTGCGCGCTGCGGCGACGTGACGGCGAGTGCGCGCATGCGGCCGGCCTTGATATAGGGTGCAGCAGTGGCCATGCCGTCAAAAGCCATGTCCACTTCGCCCGAAATCAGCGCGGGCGTCAGCGGGCCTGCGCCTTTGAACGGTACATGTATGAGTTTTGTGCCGGCCTGCAGATTGAAGAGTTCGCCGATCATGTGGTGCGTCGTGCCATATCCGGCAGAACCGTAGTTGATCTTGCCCGGATTCTTCTTGTCGAGCGCGATCAGTTCCTTGACCGTTTTTACGGGCATCGTCGGATGCACGACGATCACATTGGGCACATAGGCCGCGACGGTCACGGGAATGAAATCGTTGACCAGGCTGTAATTGAGCTTGCGATACAGGGTTTCCGCGATGGTGTGATGCACGGCGCCCATGAACCAGGTGTAGCCGTCACCTGCTGCCCGCGACGCCGTACCTGCGCCCAGGGTGCCGCCCGCACCACCGAGATTTTCGATCACCACCTGACGACCCAGGTCAGGCGTCAGTTTGGCGGCAAGTGGTCGAGCAAAGGCGTCGGTACCGCCGCCTGCCGGGAACGGATTGATGATGCGCACCGCTTTACTGGGCCAGGCCTGCGCCAGGGCGAAACCGGGGACGGCAAAGGCGAGAATCAGAATTCCGAACACGGACAACCTGTTGCTCTTGTGCGACATGTTTCCTCCGAATGAAGTGTAGTCAAGCGTGGGATTTGGACTGCGGCGCGCCATTCTATGGAAGTTAAAGATGCTTGTATATCAGCGTGCCATCGCGCCCGTATTGGCCGCGATCAGGTGTTGCCGGCGGCAGGTTCCTGGCGGTTGCGCATCCAGTCCGCAGTGCCGAAAAAAGCCTTCAGCAGCGCGTCGCGCAGTTCTTCGTCCACCCCGGTATCTTCCATGGCCTGCAGCATGCATGCCAGCCACGCGTCGCGTTCGGCGATACCGATGGCAAAGGGCAGGTGGCGCGCGCGCAGCATCGGGTGCCCGTATTTTTCAACATACAGCTGCGGACCACCCAGCCAGCCTGACAGGAACAGGTACAGTTTCTCGCGCGAGCCGGTGAGTTCCTGCGGATGCAGCTTGCGGATGCCGTGATATTCCGGCACTTCATCCATCAGATCATAAAAGCAGTCGACCAGCCGGCGCAGGCCGGTGGCGGCGCCCAACCGGGCATATGGAGTGTCTGCCGGCGGTGAATCCTGATTGCTCATGCGTTTGTCCTGTCCTGTGATGTCATGCCCGTGCCGCTGTCGGCCGCGGGACGGGATTGACCAGAGCGACGCCCGCGACGGCGATGGCCATGCCGGCGAGCGCCATTGCACTGAGCGTCTCATCGAACATCAGCCACGCCATGATGGCAGTGACCGCCGGCGTCAGGTAGAACAGGCTGGTTACGCGGGTTGCGGCACCGCGTGCAATCAGCCGGAACAGCAGGGTGGTGGCGCCGACGGACAGCACCAGCACGAGCCAGCCCAGTGCAAAGATGAATTCGCCCGTCCAGCGCACATGCATGGATTCAAATGCCCATGCCAGAGGCAGCGTGACAGTCAGCGCGGCGGCGAACTGGATGACAGAGCCGCTGCGGACATCAAAAACCGGGCAAAACCGTTTTTGGTAGAGTGTGCCCAACGTAATGCTGGCCAGGGCCAGCAATGCAAGGGCCAGGCTCGCGGCACCCACGCCGTGCACGGTGATCTTCTGCTGCACGACCAGCGCAACGCCGGCCAATCCCAGCGCGAGCCCCGCCCACTGGCGCAACGCGACGCGTTCACCGAGCAGATGGCCGGCCGCTGCTGCCGTAAGCAGGGGCTGCATGCCGACGATCAGCGCGACGACCCCGGCGGACATGCCGGCATGCAGCGCGCTGAAGACGCTGCCGAGGTAACCGCCCTGGATCAGTGCGCCCGCGATGGCGATGTGTTTTGTGTCCCGCCGCGTTGCCGGCCAGTTGGCGCGCACGATCAGCGTGAGCGGCAGCATCAGCGCCAGTACCGCGAGATAGCGCAGTGACAGGAAGGTCAGGGGTTCGGCATGGGGCAGGCCCAGCCGGGCACCGATAAAGCCGGTGCTCCACAGCAGCACGAAAACCACCGGCACCACGAATGGCGCCGGGGCCCCGCCGGGAATCATGCCGCGCGGGCTGAGCGTTTGCGCTCGTGTTCCTTCAGGAAGCGCTTGCGGATGCGGATGGACTTGGGCGTGATTTCAACCAGTTCATCGTCGGCAATGAATTCAATCGCCGATTCCAGCGTCACCTGGATGGGCGGTACCAGGCGCACGGCCTCATCGGTACCGGAGGCACGCACGTTGGTCAGCTGTTTGCCCTTGATCGGGTTGACGACCAGATCGTTGTCGCGGCTGTGGATGCCGATGACGATGCCTTCGTACAGCGGATCGCCCGGCGCGACGAACATGCGACCGCGCTCCTGCAGTTTCCAAAGCGCATAGGCGACCGCGGCGCCGTCTTCAGCGGAAATCAGTACGCCGTTGCGGCGTTCTTCCATGTCGGGTTTCATCGGGCCGTAGTCGTCAAAGACGTGGCTCATGACGCCGGTGCCGCGGGTCATGGTCATGAAGTCGGACTGGAATCCGATCATGCCGCGGGCTGGAATGCGGTAATCAAGGCGCACGCGGCCCTTGCTGTCCGACTGCATGTCCTGCAGGTCGCCGCGGCGCGCACCCAGCGCTTCCATGACGGCGCCCTGGTTGGCTTCATCGACGTCCACCGTCAGCATTTCATACGGTTCCTGTTTTTCACCGTTGACTTCGCGGATGACCACGCGCGGACGGGATACGGCAAGTTCGTAACCTTCGCGGCGCATGTTTTCGAGCAGGATGGTCAGGTGCAGTTCGCCGCGGCCGGAAACCTCGAACACATCGGCATCATCGGTTTCGCTGACCTTGAGCGCTACATTGCTCATTACTTCACGCTGCAGCCGTTCGCGCAACTGGCGGCTGGTGACGAATTTGCCTTCGCGGCCGGCGAGCGGCGAGGTGTTGACCTGGAAATTCATGGTCAGCGTTGGCTCGTCCACTTTCAGCATCGGCAGCGCATCCGGCTGTGCCGGATCGGCCAGCGTGATGCCGATGCCGACTTCGTCTATGCCGTTGACCAGCACGATGTCGCCTGCCTGCGCTTCGCTAACCTGTACGCGCTCCAGTCCCTTGAAGCCCAGCACCTGGTTGACCTTGGCCATCACCGGAGTCGAGTCCGGGCCCTTGAGCACGGCGACTTGCTGCCCGGGGCGGATACGCCCGCGGTTGACCCGGCCGATGCCGATTTTGCCGACGTAGCTGGAATAATCGAGCGAACAGATCTGCAGCTGCAGCGGGCCGTTCGGATCATCTTCACGCATCGGCACGTTGGCGAGTATGGCTTCGAACAGCGGTTCCAGCGTACCCGAGCGTGCTTCGGCGTCGGTGCTGGCATAACCGTTCAGTGCCGACGCATAGACTACCGGGAAATCCAGCTGCTCTTCGGTTGCGCCGAGCTTGTCGAAAAGATCAAACGTCTGGTTGACCACCCAGTCGGCGCGTGCACCGGGTCGGTCGATCTTGTTGATCACCACGATCGGCTTCAGGCCCAGCGCCAGCGCCTTGCGCGTGACGAAGCGTGTTTGCGGCATCGGGCCTTCGACGGCGTCGACCAGGAGCAACACGCCGTCGACCATCGACAGCACGCGTTCGACTTCACCGCCGAAATCGGCGTGGCCGGGGGTGTCGACGATGTTGATGTGCGTACCCTTCCAGCTTACCGCGCAGTTCTTCGCGAGAATGGTGATGCCGCGCTCACGTTCGAGATCGTTTGAATCCATGACGCGCTCGGCGATCTGCTCATGCGCGGCAAAAGTGCCGGATTGCCGCAGCAGTTTGTCGACCAGCGTGGTTTTGCCGTGATCGACGTGCGCGATGATGGCGATATTGCGTAACGGGCGTTGCTCGATGGCGGACACGGGGGCGGGGCCTTGAAAAAAGGGGCGGATTGTAGCATGTGCGTGGCGCTATTGCCTTGAATTTCCATAGTTTTCCGTAATGGCGCAAACGGCGCTGCGGATCCGGATTCATGGCGTCCTGGGAAAAAACCTCGCTATTTCCGTGACTTGCCGGTATAGTGCGCGCACCTTGAAGCCGCCTAAAGCAGTTTTGGCTTCAAGATGCATCTGTCCCTGACCCCTTCGATTTCAGCTTCCTTCCCTGAATAGCTGCTTCCGCCACGGTTAGCGACGATACCCGTGCGCCGGTGGCCGTAGCCGTGTCCTATTGCTTTTTTGACGCGACTCGCTTCGCTGCGATGGCATGTCCTGCGCGTAATTTTTGCAGTTCCGTTATGAAAGTATCACCATGTCTTTTGCTTCATTGAATCTGAATCCCGCCCTCGTGCAGGCCCTGGCCGCCGCGGGTTATACCGAACCTACTCCCGTGCAGGCGCAATCCATCCCGGTTGCGCTGACCGGTTTCGACCTGATGGTTTCCGCACCGACCGGCACCGGCAAGACCGCGGCATTCGTGCTGCCCGCCTTGCAGCGCCTGGCGCTGGCGCCGACCAAACACGGTCGCGGCCCGCGTGTACTGGTGCTGACGCCGACGCGTGAACTCGCGATGCAGGTCACCGAGGCGGTCGACAAATATTGCAAGTTCATGCGTCACATGCGCACCGGCACCATTCTGGGCGGCATGCCCTATCCGAAACAGCGTCGATTGCTCGAGCAGTCGCTTGACGTGCTGGTGGCGACACCCGGCCGGCTGATCGATTTCATCGACCAGGGTCGTGTCGATTTCTCCCGCCTCGAGCTGCTGGTGCTGGACGAAGCCGACCGCATGCTCGACATGGGTTTCATCGAGCCGGTCAAACGCATTGCCGCCAAAACGCCGGCAACGCGTCAGACCATGCTGTTCTCGGCGACGCTGGACGGCAACATTGCCAAACTTGGCCGCGAATTGCTGCGCGATCCGAAGCTGATCTCGGTATCGGCCCCCAAGGAGAACAACGAGAACATCCTGCAACGTCTGCACTATGTCGACGACGGCAGCCACAAGCATCGCCTGCTCGACCATGTGCTGCGCTCGGAGGAATGTCAGGCGCAGTCCATCGTCTTTACCGCGACCAAACACGGTGCCGATCGACTGGCAGAGCGTTTGTTCCACGCAGGGCATGAGGCTGCGGCACTGCACGGCAACATGAACCAGTCGCAACGTAATCGTACGCTGGCGCGCCTGCGCAGCGGTGCGGTAAAAGTGCTGGTGGCAACCGATGTCGCCGCGCGCGGCATCGACGTGGCCAGTATTTCGCATGTGTTCAACTACGATCTGCCGAAAGTTGCCGAAGACTATGTGCATCGTATCGGCCGCACCGGGCGCGCGGGCGCTACCGGCACGGCGATTTCATTTGCGTCGTCGGAAGACGTGCGCCAGTTGAAACAGATCGAGCGTTACATCGGCCGTGCCATCGAGCGCTGGTCAGTTCCCGGTTTTGAAGCCAAGAACCCGGTGCGCACCGACGGTCCCAATCGCAGCGGTCGCCCGGCTCCCGGTGCACGCCGTGGTGCGCCGCCCGCGCGCAATCGCAACGGCGGGTTCCGTTCGGACAACCGGCGCGGCGCGAGCGCACCCCGCACGCGTTAATTGTGAAGTTCAAGTTGCTGTAATCGCAACGCAATCATTAAATCCCCTGTCGCCGCAAGGCCGCAGGGGATTTTTTTACCGAGTAATGTCGTCGCGCGCATTGATTTTCGCAGATGCTGCCTTTACAGTAGAACGCTTTCATCGCGGCAGAAAACAATGAAATTCAGCGGGGAGATAGCGGTTGACGCGAAGCGCGACGCTGTTTTTGAGAAACTCCAGGATATCCATTTCTTTTCATCGTGTATCGATGGTGTGCGTGACCTGGAGCCACTCGACGAGAAACGTTTTGATGCGGTGCTTGAAACCAAGGTTGCTTACATGACCTTCAAGTTCAAGGTAACCGTGGAGCTGACCGATGTTCAGGCGCCGGAACTGATCGCGGCGAAAATAGAAGGCGCGCCCATGGGGCTGGTGGGGCGTCTTACGGCCACGTCCGCGACCCGGCTCATCGAAGCGGGTGATCAGACGACGATCCTGTACGAAATCGATACCGCGCTGACCGGAAAACTCGGCAGCATCGGCCAGCCGGTGCTGAAATCCAAAGCCAAGGACATGGAGAAACAGTTTGCGAAAAATCTGCGCGCGGCGTTTGCGCCGGCGGCGGCGAAGGGAGCGGCATGATTCCGTTTGAACTGGCGGAGCCGCGCACACTCAAATCCGCGCTGAAGCTGCTCGAAACCGACGATCCGTCGGTGCGGGCGTTCGGCGGCGGCACCGCGCTGATTCTGATGATGAAGGCGGGTGTATTCCAGCCGACGCGGCTGGTCAGCCTGCGCGGCATCGAGAAGCGTTACGCCAAGGTGGCGTCATCCAAAGACGGCAGCCTGCGCATCGGTGCTCTGACGACATTGAGTGCGCTGGGGCGTGTGGCAGCGGTGAAAAAAAGTGCCCCGGTGATCATCGATACGCTGAGAACATTGTCCAACGTGCGGGTGCGCAATGTCGCTACGCTGGGCGGACATCTGGCACATGGCGATCCGCACATGGATCTGCCGCCGGTGCTGATGGCGCTGGATGCGCAGGTAGTTACTGCAGCGGTTTCGGGATCGCGCACGCTGGCGATGGGCGATCTGTACACCGGTTACTATGAAACCGCGCTGGCTCGCAATGAGTTGATCAGTGAAATCATCGTGCCGGCGCAGGCGGGGCGGCGTGCGGCATATATGAAAGTGACCACGCGCGCGGCTGACGACTGGCCGACGCTGGGTATTGCGGTATCCCTCGGCGTCGAGGGCCAGACGATCACTGATGCGCGTATCGTCGTCAGTGCCGCGACCGAAAAGCCGCTACGGCTGGCGGCAGCGGAAGCGGAATTGCGCGGCGCGACGGTTGATGATGCCGTGCTCGCGCGCGTCGGCGAAGCAGCAGCGGCCGAAGTGGAGTTGACGGGCGATGCGCACGGCACTGCTGCCTACAAGACCGAGTTGCTGCGGGTGTATGCGAGGCGCGCGGTGCGCAAGGCGCTGGCAGCGTGACGTGAGTCAGGAGCAAACGTTTTGACAACTGATACATTGGGCAACAGCAACGCCGGCGCGGCGATGGGCCGTTCGATTCCGCGCGTGGAAGCGCGCGCCAAGGTGACCGGCCGCGCCGAATATGTGCATAACCTCAGGCTGCCCGGCATGCTCTACGGCAGGATTCATCGCAGCACGGTGGCGCATGCGCGCATCACCGGCGTGGATGTGTCGGCGGCTCAGGCGATGCCCGGCGTTTATGCGGTGTATACCGCGGCGGACATCCGCAAGCTGATTCCCGAACCCTATTTCGGCCCGGCTTTCCATGATCAGCCCATCCTCGCGATCGACAAGGTGCACTATGTCGGCGAGCCGGTGGCGCTGGTGCTGGCCGCAGACCCGCACGTTGCGGACGCTGCTGCACAGCAGATTGTTGTCGAGTATGAGGAGCTGCCTGCGGTGTTCGATGAAGTCGAGGCGATGACGTCGAAAGCCGTGGTGCACGAAGTGCTGAAGCCGGCGGGTACCTTCCCCGACCTCAAGCATCTCAAGGACAAGCGCGATACCAATGTAGCACTCGATTTCCATCTGCGCCGCGGTGACGTGCAGCAGGCGTTCGCCGATGCCGACCACGTGTTTGAGCATACGTTTCGCACACAGCAGGTGCTGCATCTGCCGCTGGAGCCGTTTGTTACCGTGGCAGATCCGGCGCCGAACCAGCTGGTGATCCACACCGCATCGCAAAGTCCGTCGTTCGTGCGCATCGAGATCGCGCGCCTGCTCGGCTGGCCCGAGACGCGGGTGCGGGTGAAGGTACCGTATCTGGGCGGTGGCTTCGGCGCCAAGCTCTACATCAAGCTCGAAGCGCTGACTGCGGCGGCGGCGCTGATCGCCGGACGCCCGGTGAAAATCGCGCTGACCATGGAAGAGCAGTTCTACACGCTGACCAAGCATGCGACCACGCTGCGCATCAAGAGCGGCGTGACCCGCGACGGCAAGATTACCGCGCGCGAATGCGAGGTGTGGTGGAACGGCGGCGCCTATGCCGACATCGGTCCGCGCATCACCCAGAAATCCGGCTTCACCGCGGCCGGGCCGTACGACATTGACCATGTCACCATAGACTCCTATTCGTTGTACACCAACCTGACGCCGGCAGGTGCACTGCGCGGCTTCGGCATCCCGCAACTGGTTTGGGCGTACGAGAGCCACACCGACATGATCGCCAAAGCGCTCAAGATGGATCCGCTGGCGATCCGCCGTATCAACATCCTGCGCGAAGGCCGGCCGCAGGCGACCGGCACGCTGATGCGCGATGCCGGCATCGAACCCGTGCTGGAGCGGCTGGCGGAGCGTATGACCTGGGAGAAAAAATATGACAGGGGCAGCGGCACCATGCGCCGCGGCCGCGGTATCGCCATTGGTTTCAAGGCCAGTATTTCTCCGACCACGTCGATGGCGATCGTCAACATCAGCGCCGACGGCAGTTGCATTGTCTATTGCAGCACCGTGGACATGGGGCAGGGATCGGATACCGCAATGGCGCAGTTTGCCGCCGAGGCGCTGGGCATACCGGTGGAGCGCGTCAGCGTGGTGCATCCGGATACCGACGTTACGCCATACGACATGGCAACGCTGGGTTCGCGCTCGACTTACCACATGGGCCACGCGGTGAAGAATGCCGCCGAGGATGCGCGTGACAAATTGCTCGCACTCGCCGCCGAAGTCGGTTTGTCGGCGGAGACCACACCGATACCGGACATCTTCCGCAAGAAATACGGCATGCAGGCCGGCAATATTATCGGCATCGGCAGTTTCATACCGCCGTATACGCCGCCTGAACCCGGCACGGGACTCACCACCGATGCGACGCCGTTCTGGATGATTGGTGCTACCGGCGCTGAAGTCGAAGTCGATACCGAGACCGGCGAATTCAAGGTCACGCGGCTGGTGAACCTGGTTGATGTCGGCCGGCCGGTGAATCCGGCTATCGTCGAGACGCAGATTTCGGGCGCGACCATCATGCAGCTGGGCTTTACGCTGTCCGAACGCATGGAGTTCGATGCCGGGCAGGTGACCAATGCGTCGCTCGCTGATTACAAGATTCCGGGCATTCGCGATGTGCCGCCGGTCATGGAGAATGAAGCGGTGGACATGGTGCAGAAAACGGGCCCGTTTGGCGCCAAGGGTGTGGGCGAGAGTGGCACCTTCGGCGTGTCGCCGGCGATCGCCAGCGCGATTGACGATGCGGTCGGCGTGCGGCTGACCAGCCTGCCGCTGACGGCGGAAGCGGTATACCGCGGCCTGCGCGCGAATGCGGGCAAGCCGCTTCAGGATTGAAAATGGCCAAAACGAGCATGAGTGCTACGCATAAAGACATCAGCTTCACGCTGAACGGCCGCCCGGTGACGGCACTCGCCGGCAATCACCAGAACCTGGTCGAACTGCTGCAGGAGCAGGGTCTGTTCGGTGCGCGCGAGAGTTGCGCGCAGGGCTTGTGCGGCTGCTGCACGGTGATCGTCGACGGCAACGCCGTGTCCGGCTGCCTGACCATGGCGACGCTGGTCGATGGCGCCGATGTGCGCACCATTGAAGACACCGGAGCCGACGGGAAGCTGGATGCCGTGCAGCAGGCCTTCATCGAAACCGGTGCCTTCCAGTGCGGATTCTGCACGCCGGGATTTATCCTGATGACGCGGCAGCTGCTCGATGAACACCCCAACCCGGATGAAGACCAGATCCGCCACTACCTGGCCGGCAATCTGTGCCGGTGTGCGGCCTATACTGAAATCATCAAGGCCGTGAAGCTGGCGGCGAAAAAGCGCAAGGGGTGATCATGAAGCGTCCGGCTGGCAATCCTCTTGATCTGCGCGCCTGGCTGGACACGGCAAGGCAACTCGGTGAACTGAAGGACGTACCCGGTGCTGACGCCAGGCTCGAACTCGGCGCGATCAGCGAACTCAACGTCAAGATTGCCGGCGCGCCGGCATTGCTGTTCGACGAAATCAAGGGTTATGCGAAGGGTTTTCGCGTGCTGACCTGCAGTACGGCCAGTCCGGCGCGGCTGTCGTCGATCCTGCGCTTGCCGGTTGAGCGCGATCACCACAGTCTGGTGCAGCAGCTGCGCGGCAAGCCCCGCGGGTGGCAGGCGGAAGCGCCGAAATATGAGCCTGTGCTCACTGAAACCGGCCCGGCACTGGAGAACATCCAGTCGGGCAAGGATGTCGACATCAACATTTTTCCGTCGCCGCTGTGGCATGAGCTGGACGGCGGACCGTACATCGGCACCGGCTGTTGCGTGGTGACCAGAGATTTCGATACCGACTGGGTCAACGTCGGCACTTACCGCGTGCAGGCCTTCGACCGGAACCACGTCGGCCTCGACATGATCCCCGGCAAGCACGGTGCGATCCAGTACGACAAGCACATGAAGGCCGGCAAACCGTTCCCGGTGGCGATTGTGATCGGCTGCGATCCGCTGGGTTATCTGATTTCCGGCATTGAAGTGCCGTTTGGTATGTGCGAATACAACTACATCGGCGCCATCCTCGGCGAGCCGGTGCAGGTGGTGCACGGTGAACTGACCGGCCTGCCGATACCCGCGGGCGCAGAGATCGTGCTCGAAGGCTATTGCCATCCCGGCGACGTGCGTACCGAGGGCCCGTTCGGCGAATTCCACGGTTATTACCCCGGCAAGGAAGGCACTGCGCCGGTGGTGACCATCGAGCGTGTCTATTACCGCAACAATCCGATCATCGTCGGCAGCCCGCCGGCAAAACCGCCGAATGATTATTCCTATTCAAAAGCCGTAATGCGCTCGGCGCTGCTGTTCGATGCGCTGCTCGCCGCCGGTGTGCCCGACGTGCACAGCGTGTGGGCACATGAAATCGGCGGCGCACGCATGTTCAACGTGGTCGCGATCAAACAGCGTTATGCCGGTCATGCGCGCCAGGCCGGGCATATCCTCAATCAGTGCGGCGTCGGCGCCTACATGTCGCGCTACACGGTGGTGGTGGATGAGGACATCGACCCGTCGAACCTGCAGGAGGTGATGTGGGCGGTGGCGACACGCAGTGATCCGGAAGTTGACATCGACATCATCAAGCGCGGCATGGGTTCGAAAAACGATCCCATGTTTGTCGCCTACCGCTACAACGCGCCATACAACTCCAAGGCCATCATCGACGCGTGCCGGCCGTATGATCATCTGCATGAGTTTCCGGCGGTGGCTGAGGCCAGTAAGGAACTGCAGGATCAGGTTCGCGCCAAATGGAGCGAACTTTTCAAGTAAGCTTCGAATTAATTATGATCATTTCTGTATCAACCCATGTTCCGGCTGCCGTCGGCGATTCCGACCATGGGTGCTATGTACGACCACGTGCCTGAGTCAGTACGGCTGGCGGCATGAACACGACGCCTAAATGGATAGAGCCGGACACCGACGAAGGCGCCAATGTGCTGCGCCTGACTGGAGTGTGGCGTCTGTCCAATCTTGCCGCCATCTCCGGCGCGCTGCAGTCGGTCGCACCGGGCGGTGAAAATCCTTATGTGCTCGACGGCAGCGGCCTGCAGGAACTGGATACAGCCGCTGGTTTTATCCTTTGTCGCCGACTCGCTCCCCCGGGAGGCGGAAATCTTGAGCTGACTCTGCGCGGTTTTGATCCGCGGCATGAGCGCCTGCTGGCGTTGGTGCGCGACCGCATGGACTGTCCGGCGGCGGTGTCGAAGCCGGTGCACGGTGGAGTCTTGCATCGTATCGGTACGGCAACAGTTGCGTTGTGGAAAATGCTGCAGAGTCATGTCGGCTTTGTCGGCACCGTGGCTTTGGAACTGCTTACACTGATGCGCCGGCCGCGGTTGTTCCGCTTCAAGGAAACGATGGCACAGTTTGAAACCATCTGC
>JAOUIN010000188.1 GCA_029883965.1 Betaproteobacteria bacterium | reverse complement strand
GGGCTCCTGACGGAACCCTTTGATTTGATTGGTCGGGGCGAGAGGATTTGAACCTCCGACCACCTGCACCCCATGCAGGTACGCTACCAGGCTGCGCTACGCCCCGAGTGCGCGATTATACAACAGCGTACAGGCAAAGCCGCGGCGCAGAAAGCTCAGATCCGCAGCTCGTCGATGACGTTCTTGAGTTCCTGCCGCAAGTCCGCAAAGGCCGGTTTCGCAGCCCCGGTTGCCGCCATTCTGGCCGCCCTGGACGGCTCATTGGCCAGTTCATCGAGGCGGTTGCGCGCACCGCTGATGGTAAATCCCTGGTCGTAGAGCAGTTCGCGGATACGGCGAATCAGCAGTACTTCGTGATGCTGGTAATAGCGGCGGTTGCCGCGGCGTTTCACGGGACGCAGCTGCGTAAACTCCTGCTCCCAATAACGTAGAACGTGCGGCTTCACGCCGCACAATTCGCTCACTTCACCGATCGTGAAATAACGTTTTGCCGGGATCGGCGGAAGCTGAATCTTAGGGCTGCCGCTGGCTTCCATGGAAATGCTGTTCCACCATCGATTTGAGTTTCTGTGATGCGTGGAACGTGACTACACGGCGCGCGGAGATCGGAATCTCTTCACCGGTTTTCGGGTTTCGACCCGGACGCTGAGGCTTGTCGCGCAGCTGGAAATTGCCAAAACCGGAAAGCTTCACCCCCCTGCCCGTTTCCAGCGCATGGCGCACTTCGTCGAAAAAGGACTCAACCATGTCCTTGGCTTCGCGCTTGTTGAAACCTACCTTCTCGAACAGGAGATCGGCGAGTTCCGCTTTGGTTAACGTCATGTTTTCCCCTCTTAACGAAGCTTCGCTTTAAACTGTTCTTGCAGAATCCGGCGCAGTTCTACTACCGCTTTTTCCGCTTCTGCGTCCGTCAAGGTCTTATGAGTATCCTGCAATAACACACTGAATGCAAGACTTTTTTTGCCCTTTTGGACCCCCTCGCCGCGGTATAAATCGAATGCCACGACGTCCCGCAAAATGGCCGGTCCCTGACGTTTCAGTTCGCTGCAGATGTCCTCATACCGGACATTTTCATCAAATTCCGCCGCCAGATCGCGCCTGACCGCCGGGAACCTGGCAACCTGCTGAAACACCGGCAACTCCCGTTGCATCAGCGCGCTTAAATCCAATTCGAACAATACGGGCGCCGACGGCAGATCATACTTCCGCTGCCAGCGCGGATGCAATTCCCCGATCCACCCCACGGTCTCGCCGCCGACGCTGATCTCAGCCGATTTCCCGGGATGCAGCGCCGGATGCGCAGCCGGCCGGAATGATGCTGCCCGCGGCGCGAGAAGAATTTCCAGATCCGCCTTGATGTCATGAAAATCGACCGTGCGTGATTTTTGCCCCCATTGCACCGGATCTGCATCGCCATGTGCGACAGCACCGACCCTTACCGGCTGCGGATAGTCTGCTTCGTTGAGGAAGCAGCGACCGATTTCAAACAACCGCACGCGCCCCTGCTTGCGACTGACGTTGAACGTGACCGCGTTGATCAGCCCTCCGATCAGGCTTGAACGCATCACGCCCATCTGGCTGGCTATGGGATTCGCCAGGGCGACGGGATCATCATTTGCGCAAAAATCACTTTCCCATGTCCGGTCCACGAAGCTGTAGGTCACGGCTTCCTGATAATCCAGGCCGGCCAACAATCGGCGGATGGCCGCCGGACTGCGGATGGATTCTGGAACCGGCAACAGCGCCGCTGCCGCTGGCGGCAGCAATGCCGGTATGTTGGCGTAGCCGTAGACCCGCGCAAGTTCCTCGATCAGGTCTTCCTCTATCGCAATATCAAAACGATAACTCGGCGGCACCGCTTCGACCACGCCATTGGCCGCACGCGGCCGGCAGCCGAGCCGGTCCAGAATTGAAACCGCCACTTTCTCGTCCATGGCGAAACCCAGCACCCGCTGCGCGCGCTCCAGCCGCAACGTCACTTTGTTGCGTACCGGCAGCGTGCTCTTAGCTTCAGCCACCGGCCCCGCCTGCCCGCCGCAAACCTGAACTATGAGCTGCGTGGCACGCTCCATTGCGGCACGTGCGCCGGCAAAATCGACACCACGCTCAAAACGGTATGCGGAATCCGAACCGAAGCCCAGCACGCGGGTCTTGCCGGCAACAACCTCCGGAACAAAAAACGCACTCTCGAGAATTACGTTCCGAGTTGCCGACGTCACACCGCTATGTTCACCACCCATGATGCCCGCCAGAGCCAGCGGCTGCTTCTGATCCGCGATGACGAGATAATCCGGCGATAACTTCAACAACGTGCCGTTGAGCAACGCCAGGCTTTCGCCGGACACTGCACGGCGCACACATATTCCGCCGCTCACTTTTGCCGCATCAAATGCGTGCAGCGGCTGCCCCATTTCCAGCAACACGTAATTCGTGACATCGACAATTGCGCTGATGGCGCGTATCCCGCTGCGCAGCAGCCTCCGGGTCATCCAGTCCGGCGTGGACGCTGCGGCGTTGACTCCGGAGATCATGCGCGCGCAGTACCGCGGGCAATCGTCCGGCGCATCGACCGAAATTTCCACCATGTCTTTGACCGCGGGCTGCACCGGAACCGGCTCCGACCATTGCAGCGCGACGCCGCTGAGCGCCGCCACTTCGCGCGCGAGCCCCAGCACGCTGAGGCAATCGCCGCGGTTGGGCGTCGGCTTGGTGGTCAGCACCTGGTCGTCGAGGTCCAGCAGTTCGCGGACTGTCTTCCCGACGGGCGCATCCGCTGCAAGTTCGAGCAAACCGGCCGCATCTTCGCTCAACCCCAGTTCCACCGCCGAACACAACATGCCCTGCGACTCGATGCCGCGCACTTTCGTCAGCTTGATTTCCATGCCCGGCAGCCGCGCGCCCGGCAGCGCAGCCGGCACGCGCATGCCCGCGCGCGCGTTGGGTGCACCGCAGACGATGGTCAGCGGCTCCGCACCTGCATTGACCTGACAAACATTGAGCCTGTCGGCCTGCGGATGCTTTTCAACACTGAGTATTTCGGCGACCACGACATGATCGAAAGCCGGCGCCGCCGGTTCGACCGCTTCCACCTCGATCCCGCCGAAGGTCAGCAGATCGGCGAGTTTCGCTGTCGGGAGTCCGGGGTCGACCAGTTCACGCAGCCAGTGCTCAGAAAGTTTCATGCTTCCCCGCTGCTACACGAACTGCTTCAGAAAACGCAGGTCGTTTTCATAGAACAACCGCAGATCGTTCACGCCATAACGCAGCATCGTCAGGCGATCAGGCCCGAGGCCGAAGGCGAATCCCTGGAAACGTTCGGGATCGATGTTCACATTGCGCAGCACGTTCGGATGCACCATGCCGCAGCCGCCGACTTCCAGCCAGCCGTCGCCGAAGCTCATATCGATTTCGGCGGAAGGTTCAGTGAAAGGAAAAAACGACGGCCGGAATCGGATTTGCAGATCATCGTCTTCAAAAAAACGCCGGAAAAAATCAATGACCACGCCCTTCAGATGCGCGAAGCTGATGTGCTCGTCGATCCACAAACCCTCAACCTGATGAAACATGGGCGAGTGCGTGGCGTCGGAATCAACGCGATAGACACGTCCGGGCGCAATCACCCGGATCGGCGGCTGGTGCTGCTCCATGTAACGGATCTGGATCGGTGAGGTATGCGTGCGCAGCAGCCGTTGTCCGTCTGCCAGATAGAACGTGTCGTGCATTGAACGCGCCGGATGATTCTCGGGCTGGTTCAGTGCCGTAAAATTATAGAAGTCGGTCTCGATCTCCGGTCCGTCTGCCACGTCAAAACCGATGGAACGGAACAACTGCTCGATCCGTTCCATCGTGCGACTGACCGGATGCAGGCCGCCCATACCCCTGCCACGGCCCGGCAGCGTTACGTCTATGGCCTCCTCAGCCAGACGCGCCTCCAGCGTTCTGGTGGCGATCCGTTCCCGCTGCGCGTTCAGCGCCTCGTCCAGGGTCTGCTTGGCGGTATTGATGCGGGCGCCTGCAGCAGGTCGCTCCGCGGCAGACAACTTGCCCAGCCCCTTCAGCAGTTCGGTCAACGCGCCAGTCTTGCCCAGATAGCGCGCCTTCGCCTGCTCCAGTGCATCGGCATCGTCGATGCTGCTGAAAAGCGTCATCGCGTCTGCCACGAGTTTGTCGAGTTCCTGCATAAACGAATGGTAGCGGAATTCAGTGTGGAATAAACACGCGCGTCGAGCGGGACGCGGGGATTCGTTGAACAAAAAAAAGGAGGCTCAACGAGCCTCCTTTTCCGGGTACGATCAATTACGCGCCGAGGCTCGCCCTCGCCTGCTCCACAAACCGCTGGAATGCGGGCTTGTCGGCAACGGCGATGTCGGCCAGCACCTTGCGATCCACTTCGATCGCGGCCTTCTTCAGTCCGTTCATGAATACGCTGTAGGACAGGCCGTGCTCACGGGCTGCAGCGTTGATACGCGCAATCCAGAGTGCGCGGAATTCACGCTTCTTGGTACGGCGGTCGCGATAGGCATACTGCCCCGCGCGCATGACCGCTTCGTTGGCGATGCGGAAAACATTGCCACGGCGGCCGCGAAAACCTTTGGCCTGCTTGAGGACCTTCTTGTGTGCTCTGCGGGCGATGACACCACGTTTGACTCTAGGCATGGTTTATCTCCCCGATCAGTACGGCAACATCGCTCGAACCGAGCGCTGGTCGGAATCATGCACCATGGTCGTGCCGCGCAGTTGACGCTTGCGCTTGGTGCTCTTCTTGGTAAGGATATGGCGCAGGTGTGCGCTACTGCGCTTGAATGCGCCGCTGCCCAGCTTTTTGAAACGCTTGGCC
>JAOUIN010000187.1 GCA_029883965.1 Betaproteobacteria bacterium | reverse complement strand
GGCGTTCACGATGTCGAACGTGGCGCGCGTGTTGTGGATGGGCATTTCCGGTGCGCGCCTGACGCCGGTGCCGGGTGCGCCCGAACTGCGCCACTACTATCAGCAGCTCACGCGGCTTTCAAGCGGTTTTGCATTGACGGCGGACATGGCCATGTTTTTGTGCGGCGGTTCGCTGAAGCGACGGGAAAGACTGTCTGCGCGACTGGGTGATGTGCTGAGTCAGCTGTATCTGGCCTCTGCCGTGCTTAAACGTTACGAAGATGACGGCCGGCCGGAGGAGGACCTGCCACTGGTGCGCTGGGGACTGCTCGATTGTCTGAACCGGATCGAGGAATCGTTTTATTCGATCTTCGAGAATCTGCCGTGGCCCGTCGCCGCCTGGTTTCTGCGCGGGTTGATTTTTCCACTGCTGATGCCGTACGGGCGCGAGTTTGCGCCGCCGCGTGACCCGCTGGGCCACGAGGTGGTTGGTTTGATGATGACGCCGGGCCCGTCACGTGAGCGCTTGACCCGCGGTGTGTTTGTTTCTGCGGACGAGAATGACCAGGTGCGTACTCTTGAACTGGCGCTGGCGGCTGTCATTGCCGCCGAGCCGGTGGAGGCAAAGTTGCGCCAGGCGCAGCAGGCCGGGACGATTGCGCGGCGCTATGCCGACCAGGTCGCGGCCGAAGGACTGAAGAACGGTGTGATTACCCAGGAAGAGTCTGACCTGCTCAAACGCGCTGCCGAATTGCGGCGACGGGTGATCATGGTTGATGATTTCCCGCGTGACTTCGGCAAGTCGGAGCTCTACCAGACCACGCAGCCGGTGACGTTCGAAGCGCTGGCGCGCAAGGCGGCCGGCGAGCCATGAGCGACAGCGTAATCTACGCCGTCAGTGACGGTGTTGCGACGATGACCTTCAATCGCCCCGCGGTGATGAATGCGCTGGACGCGGACATGATTCGCGGGTTTCGCGCGCTCAGCGAACGTGCGGCGGACGACGTCGAGGCGCGGGTGGTGATGTTGCGCGGTGCAGGGCCGGCATTTGTCGCCGGCGGTGACGTTGCCGCGTTTCACCGTGATATGGCGAAGATGCCGTCGCTGGTGCCTGAGCTTGCAGGAGAATTGCACCGCGGCGTACTGGCATTGCGGCGGGCGCCGAAGCCGGTGCTGGCTGCCGTGCACGGTGCCGTGGCCGGCGCAGGCATGAGCATCATGCTGGGCTGCGATCTCGTGCTGGCCGCCGCGGGCACGCAATTTTCTCTGGCGTACAGCAAACTCGGCACCAGTCCCGATGGCGGCGCGACATGGTTCCTGCCGCGACTGGCGGGTTATCAGCGGGCGATGGAGCTGATGTTGCTGGCAGATACCGTGGACACTGAGGTGATGTGGCGACTGGGTATCGTCAACCGCGTGATCGCGGCCGACCAACTGGTTGCGGAAGCGAAGACCCTGGCGCAACGACTGGCTGCCGGACCTGCGCGCGCTTATGCCGAAACCAAGGCATTGGTGAATCGTGCACTGCACGACGGACTGGGTGCCCAACTGGAGGCCGAAGCGCTGGCGTTTGGGCGTTGTACGGCGACCGCGGATTTCAAGGAGGGCGTCACGGCATTTGTCGAAAAAAGAAAACCGGTATTCAAGGGGGGTTAGCATCATGGCGGGCATGCAGGGTAAGACTGTTTTTGTCACCGGCGCGAGCCGCGGTATCGGGCGCGCGATTGCGCTGCGCTGCGCACGTGACGGTGCCAACATCGTCATCACTGCTAAAACGGCGACACCGCACCCGAAGCTGCCGGGTACGATTCACGAGGTTGCCGATGAAGTGGAGGCTGCCAGCGGCAATGCGCTGGCGATCCAGCTTGATGTGCGCGACGAGGCGGCCATTGCGGCGGCGGTACAGCAGGCGGCGGCACATTTCGGGGGCATCGACATTCTGGTCAACAACGCCAGTGCAATCCAGATGACCGGCACACTGGAGACGCCTGCCAGGCGGTTCGATCTGATGTTCGGTGTCAATGTGCGTGGTACCTTCCTGTGCTCGCAGGCCTGCATTCCGTTCCTGGCCAAGGCCGGGAATCCGCATATTCTCAATCTCGCGCCGCCGTTGAACATGAAATCGAAATGGTTCCAGGAGCATGTCGCCTACACCATGGCCAAGTACGGCATGAGCATGTGCACGCTGGGCATGGCGGAGGAATTCCGTGCACAGGGTATCGCGGTCAATTCGCTGTGGCCGCGCACGACCATTGCCACTGCCGCAATTGCCGTCAATTTTCCGGAGGCCATCCTCAAGGCCAGCCGCAAACCGGATATCATGGCCGACGCGGCGTACGCGATTTTCACACGCGACAGCCGCGCAGCTACCGGCAATTTTTATATCGACGAGACCGTGCTGCGGGAGGAGGGCATTACCGATTTCGATGGCTACGCGGTGACGCCGGGCGTGCCGCCGTACGTGGACCTGTTTCTCGACTAACTCGCCGAGTGAGGAGGGGAAAAGTGAATAAAAACAAAGACGTATCTCATGTAATCAGCATGGCCGCGGCCGCGACGCTTGATGGACTGTTTCGCGAACGCGTACAACGAACCCCGGATCTGGTGGCCTACAAGGCCTATAACGAGCAGCACGGCAACTGGCGCGATTACACCTGGGCGCAGATCGATCGCCAGGTTGCGCGCTGGCAGTCGGCGCTGGAGGCCGATGGACTCAAGCCGGGGGATCGCGTTGCGGTGATGCTGCGCAATTCGCCGGAGTGGGTGATTTTCGACCAGGCGGCGCTGGGTCTGGGGCTGGTGGTGGTGCCGCTGTACACGCAGGATCGCCCGGAAAACTCGGCGTACATCATCAACAACTCGGACTGCAAGGTGCTGCTGGTTGAAGGCCAGGAGCATTGGCAGGCGCTGCAGGACGTGCTGGGTGAGTTGCGCGGTGTGGTGCGCTTTCTCACCGTGAGTGCGTTGCCGGCCAGTGGCAGTGATCCACGCCTGAAATGGATCGGCGACTGGCTGCCGGAGGACGGCGGTGCAACACGGCATCTGGCGCGCGACGGCAATTCGCTCGCCACTATCGTCTACACCTCGGGCACAACCGGGCGACCGAAGGGTGTCATGCTGTCGCACAACAATATCCTGTCGAATACGGAGGCAGCGCTGACGGTGCTGGCGACCGGACACGACGATATCTTCATGTCTTTCCTGCCGCTGTCGCACACCTTCGAGCGCACCTGCGGCTATTACCTGACGATCATGTCCGGTTCAACCGTGGCGTACGCGCGCTCGATTCCACTGCTGGGCGAAGATTTGCAGACCATACGCCCGACGATGCTGATATCGGTACCGCGGATCTATGAGCGGATCTGGAGTGCCATACGCGCAAAACTCGATGAAGGGTCGCCGCTGCGCAAGAAGCTGTTCCTCTTCGCGGCCGATGTCGGCTACGCGCGCTTTGAGCACGCGCAGGGCCGGGGTCCCAGGCGGCTGTCATTCCTGCTGTGGCCGTTGCTGAACAGGCTGGTCGCGTCCAAGGTCCTCGCCCGGTTGGGCGGGCGGCTGCGTTATGCCCTGTCCGGCGGCGCCGCGCTGCCACCGGACATCTCGCGGATCTTTATCGGGCTGGGCCTGCCCATACTGCAGGGCTACGGACTGACCGAAACCAGCCCCATCGCCACGGCCAACCGGCCGGAAAACAACATTCCCGCCAGCGTCGGGCAGCCGATTCCGGACGTGCAGATCAAGATCGGTGACAAGGGCGCCGTAATGATCAAGGGGCCCAATATCATGCTCGGTTACTGGAACAACGAAGAGGCGACGCGGGCGATGATCGGTACAGACGGCTGGCTGAATTCCGGGGACACCGGTCGCATTGGCGATCAGGGCCATCTGTTCATTACCGGCCGCCTGAAGGAAATCATCGTGCTGTCGAACGGTGAAAAAGTCCCGCCGTACGACATGGAGGCGGCGATTGCGCAGGATGCTTTGTTTGAGCAGGTCATATTGCTGGGCGAAGGGAAGTCCTATCTGACGGTGATGGCGGTGCTGAACCCTGACCATTGGAAGAAACTCGCAGCAGACTCCGGTATCGATGCCGGTGCCGCGGGGGCGCTGCAATCCGAACCCGCGGAGAAAGCCATACTCGCACGCATTTCCGCGCAGATCCGCGAGTTTCCGGGCTATGCCCAGGTGCGGCGCGCCACTGTGACACTGGAGCCCTGGACCGTGGAGAACGGACTGCTGACGCCGACGATGAAGCTGAAGCGGGCCAAGGTCATGGAGAAATTCAACGCTGAAATCGATCAGATGTATGCCGGACATTGAAATGACGGCTGGGGGTATTGCCGATGCCGGCTGATCAGGCCGCGCTGCCTGCAGGCAAGGAACCGACATTGCGGGTCATTCCGATGCCGTCCGACGCCAGCCATACGGGTGACATCTTCGGCGGCTGGATCATGGCTCAGGTCGATCTGGCCGGCAGCATTCCGGCGGTGCGTCTGGCCGGCGGTCGGGTCGCTACAGTGGCCGTGAATTCATTCGTTTTCAGGCAACCGGTGTTTGTCGGCGATCTGCTCAGTTTTTACGCGGATGTGGTCAAGGTCGGGCGCACCTCGATTACCGTGGATGTCACGGTGTACGCGCAGCGTTTGCCTGCCCGTGAAGAGTGCGTCAAGGTGACCGAGGCGGTACTGACCTACGTCGCCGTCGACAGCAATCGCAGGCCGCGTGTTGTATTGCCGCAACAATGAAGCTGCTGATCAGCCATAAGATCTTGGACACAGCGTAATATCGCAAAAAGTTTATACATATCAATATTCTCGATTCAGCCTAACTCGGAGGAGATCATGGCGAAACTGAACCAGCGT